>DASTGL010000412.1:0-3666 GCA_035719145.1 Solirubrobacterales bacterium | reverse complement strand
GGCGTCAGCCCGACCACTTTCTCGACCAGGCCGAACTTGGCTTTCGGCGAGGCGACGATCAGGTCGCAGGCGAGCGAGAGCTCGAAGGCGGCGGTCAGGGTCAGCGCGTGGGCGGCGAAGACGACCGGCGCCGGCAGCAGTTCGACCTTGTCGATCATCTCCAGCAGCTCGGTCCAGAGCGCGCTCCCCTGCTCCGGGGTCAGCCCGGAGAAGACGTGGACGTCGACGCCGCCGGAGACGGCGCGGCCCTCGGCCCGGATCAGCAGCGCCCGCGGCGGCTCGGCGGCGACCGCGTCGACTGCCGCGCGCAGGTCGTCGATCATCCGCTGGTCGAAGAGGTTGAGCGGCGGGCTGTCGAGGGTGATCGTGGCGAGGCCGCCTTCGCGCTCCAGACGGGCTGCGGGTTGGTCGCTCATAGCTCCGGCACCCTATGGACCTCGAACAGGTTGGTGCCCAGTTCCTGCCCGTCGAGCCCGGCGGTGATCGCGACCAGGTCGCCCGGCGCGGCGATCCCATGCCTGGCCGCCACCTTGGCGCAATGGCCGAGCAGGCTGCGCAGCTCGGTCCCGAAGTCGCTCTGCACCGCGGTGACGCCGAAGAGGAGGCCGACCCTGCGCACCGTCTCTATATACGGGGAGACCGCGAGCACCGGCACGTCGGGCCGGTGGGCGGAGACGAGGCGGGCGGTGCGGCCGGTGTTGGTCGGCACCACCAGCGCCTTGAGGCCGAGCCGGTAGACGGCGCCGACGGCGCTCTGGGCGACCGAGTCGGCGACGTCCTGGGTCGCCTGGTCGGTGCGGCGGAACAGCCACTCGGCGTAGGGGAGGTCGGGCTCGGTCGCGCGGGCGATCCGGTCCATTACTTCCACCGCCTCGACCGGGTTCTGGCCGACCGCGGTCTCCTCGGAGAGCATCACCGCGTCGGTGCCGTCGTAGATCGCGTTGGCGACGTCGGTCACCTCGGCCCGGGTCGGGCGCCGCGCGGTCACCATCGAGGCCAGCATCTGCGTCGCCGTGATCGCCGGTTTCGAGACCCGGCCGGCGGCGCGGATCAACCGCTTCTGCTCGATCGGCAGCTGCTCGATCGGGACTTCGATCCCGAGGTCGCCGCGGGCGACCATGATCCCGCCGCTGGCGGCGCGGACGATCTCCTCGATGTTCTCGGCCGCCTGCTGGCGCTCGATCTTGGCGATCACCGGGATGCGGGAGCCGAGCTCTTTCAGGCGCGCCGAGACCGGCTCGAGGTCGGCGGCGGTGGAGACGAAGGAGACCGCCAGCAGGTCGACGCCGTTCTCGACCGCAAACTCGACCCAGCCGAGGTCGACGCCGGTGGTCGCCGGCAGGTCGGCGCCGCCGGGGATGTTCATCCCCTTGTGTGAGGAGAGGGTGCCGCCGACCTCGACGTCGGCGCCGACGCCCTCGTCCTTCTCGGCGCCGCTGACCCGCAACCGGATCGCGCCGTCGGCGAGGTAGACGAGCTGGTCGGCATGAAGATCCGAGACGCCCGACCACTGCACCGGGATCGTGTCCCGGTCCCCCTCCACCTGCTCCGGCGTCAGGGTCACGTGCATCCCGGTCTCGAGCTCGGCGACGTCGTCGCGCAGCGAGCCGATCCGCAGCTTCGGCCCCGGCAGATCGCCGAGGATCGCCACCTCGCGCCCGACCCGCTCGCTCGCCGCCCGGATCGCCGCGATCGTCTCCGCCTGCCGATCGGTGCCCGCGTGCGAGAAGTTCAGCCGGAATACATCGGCCCCGGCAGCGACCAGTTGCTCGAGCACCGCAGGCTCCCAGCTCGCCGGCCCGACGGTGGCGATGATCTTAGTCCGCCGCCCCAAATGGGCGCCATCCGTCCCCTCAGCTCTCACGTTCATCCCCGCGGACTGTAGAACCTGCTCGCCTCGGAGTACCTACAATCGAGCCAAGCGCGTGGAGAGGTGGCCGAGTGGCTGAAGGCACTCGCCTGCTAAGCGAGTAGGGGGCGCAAGCTCTCTCGAGGGTTCGAATCCCTCCCTCTCCGTTCGAGTCAGAGCCACCCGAAAGACTTTCGTTCTTAGATGGGGGACGAAGCCAAGTTTCGATTCGGCCGTCTGAGAGCTATTGAATGACTGACGAAACACCGCTTGATCCGGTCCCTGATCCAGGTGAGAGGCTGGTCATGCCTGGCAACCCCCACCCCGACGAGGTCATTGACTACCTACAAGCACAGCTGAAACGGGACACCTTCTACGCTGGCTGGAGGGCTGGCTTCTTCCAAGCCTTTGAGATTTGGGGCGGGGAGCGACCCAAAGAGATTCCAAACGCGTCGATTGCGGATGACGCCTTCAGGTCGCTTGAAGAGGAACCCGAGTTAACAGGGTCGGTCGTCGATTCAGAGGGTGTGCCTGACGTAGACGTTGAGTGGCGCATCTTCTTCCAGGGCTGGATGGCCGGGGTCAGGTATGGCCACGAGCAGTCAGAGGGCAAGCCTGCCGAGTTCCCGCCAGAGTCGGTGGCCTTCACGCAATTCGAAGTCCACAAAGCAACCCGGTCCAGAGGAGAAGGTCAATGAAACTGAAGGAGCTAAGCCCGCCGAGCAATGCCCGCTATGTAGAGGGTGGAGAGCTAGAACTAGGCGATGGAACCTTCGTATCGGTTTACCGATATCCGGAGGGCGAAATCCGCGTCCAGACCAAGAACTCAGATCCAGATATCGGTCGCTTCGCTGTTGTCCATCTTGCCTCGGCATCAGGAAATCACGAGGGAACCCAGATCAAGCTCATTCCCGTCCGGGACCTCGAGTAGCACGACGTTTGCCCTCTCGCTCCGTTCGATCCCGCGGGTAGGCTGGCGCCGTGCCCGTCCCTCCGCAGTCGCACGAGCGCTACGAGCAGGTCTTCGCGGATGTCGAGGCGCCGTTTGCGTTCGTCGACCTCGACGCGATGTGGGCGAACGCGGAGGCGATGCTGGCGCGGGCGGCGGGGAAGCCGGTGCGGGTGGCTTCGAAGTCGATCCGCTGCCGGGCGCTTTTGGGGGCGATCCTCGGGCGGGACGAGCGGTTCCGGGGATTGATGACCTACACCCTGCCGGAGACCCTCTGGCTCGCCGAGCAGGGGTTCGAGGATCTGCTGCTGGCTTATCCGACTGCCGACGCGGGCGCGCTGGAGGAGCTGGCGCTGCGGTCGGCCGCCAACCCGGATGAGGCGCCGATCGTAATGGTCGACTGCGTCGAGCACCTGGAGATGATCGAGTCGGTGCTGGGCAAGGGCGCGCCGCCGATCCGGGTCTGCATCGACGTCGACGCGAGCTGGTGGTGGCTCGGCGGCCGGGTGAAGATCGGGCCGAAGCGGTCGCCGATCCACTCGGTCGATCAGGCCGTGGCGCTGGCGCGGGAGATCGAGCAGCGGCCGCAGATCGAACTCGACGCGCTGATGGCCTACGAGGGACAGATCTCCGGGGTCGGCGACCTGCCGCCGGGCCAGCGGCTGCGCGGTGCGGCGATCCGCTTCATGCAGAAGCGCTCGGCGGCGGAAATCGCCGAGCGGCGGGGGGCGGTCGTCGCCGCCCTCAGCGAGTTCGTCGAGCTGGAGATCGTCAACGGCGGCGGCACCGGCAGCCTCGAATTCACCGCCGCCGAGGAGGCGGTGACCGAGGTGACCGCCGGCTCGGGCTTCTACGCCCCGGTCCTCTT
>DASTGL010000411.1:0-5298 GCA_035719145.1 Solirubrobacterales bacterium | reverse complement strand
CGGATCTTCGCCGTGGTCGCGCTGCTCTTCGTCGCCTGGTTCCTGATCGAGCTCTTTCAGCCCTTCCACAGCACCGGCAGCGGCCGGGTGGCGGTGACGATCCCGAAGGGCGCGAGCGTCAGTGAAATCGGCGACCTCCTGAACGACAAGGGCGTGATCGACAACTCCACCTTCTTCCAGATCCGCACCCGGCTGGAAGGCAAGAGCTCGGACCTCTACTCGGGCCACTTCACCCTCGCCCACGGGATGAGCTACGCGGCGGCGATCGACGCGCTCTCGACGCCGCCGGTGAAGCGGACGCTCACGGTCACGATCCCCGAGGGCTACACCCGCTCGCAGGCGGCGCAGCTGGTCGAAGAAGACGGTGTTCCCGGCAGCTACACGAAGGCGACGGTGAAGTCGAAGTACCTGAACCCGGCCAAGTACGGGGGCAAGGGGGCCAAGGACCTCGAGGGATTCCTCTTCCCCGACACCTTCGAACTGAAGCCGAACGCGCCGGTCACCGACCTCGTCCAGCTGCAGCTGCAGGACTTCAAGCGGCGGATCAAGGGCGTGGACATGAAATACGCGAAGTCGAAGAACCTGACGATCTACGACGTCCTGATCATCGCCTCGATGGTCGAGCGCGAGGCAGGGGTGACGAGCCAGTACGACGACGTCGCCTCGGTGATCTACAACCGCCTGCACGAAGGGATGCCGCTCGGCATCGACGCGACGATCCGCTTCGCCACCGGCAACTACACGCAACCGCTGACCGAATCGGAACTGGCGATCGACTCGCCGTACAACAGCCGCACCAACGTCGGCCTGCCGCCCGGCCCGATCGACAGCCCCGGCCTGGCGGCGATCGAAGCGGCCGCGCAGCCGGCGAAGACCGGCTACCTCTTCTACGTGACGACGCCGGGCGCCTGCGGCAAGCTCACCTTCGCCAAGACCGAAGCCGAATTCGAAGCCGCGGTCAACAAGTACAACTCGGCGCGCGAAGCCGCCGGCGGCAACTCGCCGGACAGCTGCGCCGAAGCAAGTGGTGAATAGGGAGATGGCGAAGCTGGCGGTGATCGGGCACCCGGTCGCGCACTCGCGCTCGCCGGCGATGCAGAACGCGGCGCTGGGGGCGCTCGAGCTGGAGGACTGGAGCTACCGGGCGATCGACGCGGCCCCAGGCGCCTTCGAGATGACGGTGCGGGAGCTGGCCGCGGTCGGCTACGCCGGGGTAAACGTCACCGTCCCGCACAAGCAGGCGGCGCTGGCGCTGGCCGACGAGGCGAGCGAAGCCTCGCAGCAGATCGGCGCCGCCAACACGCTCGTCTTCGACGGCAAGCGGATCGAGGCCCACAACACCGACGCCGACGGCCTGCTCGCCTCGCTGCCGGATTCGCCGCGAGGGCGGCGGGCGCTGGTCCTCGGCGCCGGCGGCGCGGCCCGGGCGGCGATCTGGGCGCTGCTGTGGGAAGGGGCCGAGGTCGAGGTCTGGAACCGCACCGCGGAGAAAGCGGCTGCGCTCTGCGCCGAGCTGGGCGGGGCGGCGATCACCGACCCCCGGCAGGACGCCTACGAGATCATCGTCAACACCAGTGCTGCCGGGTTGAAGGGGGAGGACCCGTTCGAGCACCTGCCGCTGGAGCCGGACCTCTTCGCCGCCAGCCAGGCCGTCGTCGACATGGTCTACGGAGAGCGCCGCAGCCCGCTGCTGGAGGCGGCCGAGAAGGCCGGTGCCGCCACCGTCGACGGGCTCGAGATCCTCGTCCAGCAGGGCGCCCGCTCGCTGGAAATCTGGACTGGTTGCGAACCCGACATCGAGGTGATGCGGCTTGCCGCTCGCGAGTGGTGAGTTAACCGTCCTATAGCCAGGTCAACTCGCCACTCGTTCCGCCGATAGCCTTCGCGGCGATGACGACGTTCCGTTTCACCACCGCGGGGGAGTCGCACGGGCCAGGCCTGGTGACGATCATCGAGGGGATGCCGGCCGGGCTGGAGCTCGACCGCGAGGCTCTCGACCGCGACATGGCGCGGCGCCAGCTCGGTCACGGCCGCGGCGGGCGGATGAAGATCGAGACCGACACCGTCGAGGTTCGCTCCGGGGTCCGCCACGGCCGCACCCTCGGCAGCCCGATCGCCCTGCTTGTCGCCAACCGCGACTACGCCAACAGGGAGGAGCGGATGAACCCCTGGCCGGTCGAGGGGTTCTCGCCCGACGAGGTGCACCTGCCGCGCCCCGGCCACGCCGACCTCGTCGGTGCCCAGAAATACGGCCACGCCGACATCCGCAACGTGCTCGAGCGCGCCAGCGCCCGCGAGACCGCGGCCCGCGTCGCCGCCGGGACGATCGCCCGCGCCTTCCTCGCCACGCTAGGCGTCGGGATCTACAGCCACGTCCTGCAGATCGCCTCGGTCAAGGCCGCCGAGCGCACCGACCTGAAGCCCGAGGACTTCGCGAACGTGGACGACGACCCCGTCCGCTGCCTCGACCCGGAGGCGAGCAAGGCGATGGTCGAGGAGATCAACCGCCTGCGCAAGGCGAACGAGAGCCTCGGCGGCAGCTTCGAGGTGCTCATCTTCGGCCTCGTCCCAGGGATCGGCTCCCACATCTCCTGGGAAGACCGCCTCGACGGCCGCCTGGCCGGCGCCGTCGCCTCGATCCAGTCGATCAAGGGCGTGGCGATCGGCGAAGCCTGGGACGTCGCCGGGCGCCCCGGCTCGGAGGCCCACGACGAGATCTTCTGGTCGGAGAAGGACGGCTACTTCCGCGAAACCAACCACGCCGGCGGTCTCGAGGGCGGGATGACGAACGGCATGCCGCTCTCGGTGCGGGCGGCGATCAAGCCGATCTCGACCCTGACCAAGCCGCTGCGCTCGGTCGACACCGAGACCAAGGAGCCGGCCCAGGCTCTGCGCGAGCGCACCGACTCGACCGTGGTCCCCGCGGGCGCCGTCGTCGCCGAGGCGATGGTGGCGCTGACCCTGGCCCGCGCCTACCGCGAGAAGTTCGGGGGCGACCACATCGACGACGTGCTCGAGGCCCTGGCTGCCTACAAGCAGCGGATCGATTTCCGGGGCTGAGCCGGTGCGGCCGGCGATCGTCTTCATCGGCTTCATGGGGGCGGGGAAGTCGACCGCCCTCGCCGCCGCCCGCGAGGCGGGGCTGGAGACGGTCGAGATCGACGAGCTGATGGCTGCTGAGCTCGGCAAGCCGATCCGGCAAGCCTTCGAAGAGGACGGAGAGGAGGCCTTCCGCGCCCGCGAGGCCGAGGTCGTCGGGGCGCTGCTGGAGACGGTCGACGGCGGCGCGATCGCCCTCGGCGGCGGCAGCGTCCTCTCTGAGCGGATCCGCGCCGCGCTCGACCGTCACATCGTCGTCTGGCTGGAGCTCGACGCGCCGGAGGCTTGGCGCCGCATCGAGGGCACCGACCGTCCGCTGGCGACGAGCGAGGAGGACGTCGCGCGCCTGCTGGCCGAGCGCCTGCCGCTCTACGAAGAGCTTGCCGACGCGGTGGTGCCGACCCGCGACCTCGACGTCGTCGCCCTGGCGCTGCCCGCGATCCAGGCGCTGGCGGAGATGCCGGCTGGGACGAAGCTGCTCTGGGCCTCCAGCCAGTCGGGCGACTACCCGATCCTGGTCGGCGCCGAGATCCTCGAAACCGGCTGGTGGCCGCTGGAGAGCCGCCGCTTCTGCGTCAGCGACCGCGACGTTGCGCCGCTCTTCGCCGAGCGGATCGAACCGGTGGCGGGCGCGGTCGAGGTCGAACCGGGGGAGGGGGCGAAGACGATGGGCTGGACCGAGGCGGTCCTGCGCGGCCTCGCCCAGCAGGGGATGAGCCGCGAAGACCACGTCGTCGCCCTCGGCGGCGGCGTCGTCGGCGACCTCGCCGGCTTCTGCGCCCACCTCTACCAGCGCGGCGTCCAGGTGGTCCACGTGCCGACGACGCTCGTCGCCCAGGTCGACTCCGCCTACGGGGGCAAGACCGGCGTCGACCTCCCGGAGGGCAAGAACTACGCCGGCGCCTACCAGCTCCCGGCCGGGGTCCTGGCCGACACGGCGACCCTGGGGACGCTGCCGCCGGAGGAGCTGGCGGCCGGGTTCGTCGAGGCGCTGAAGACCGGCCTCCTGGCCGGCGGTCCGCTCTGGGAGCGGGTGCGGGCGATCGAGCAGATCGATCCCGACGATCTCGCCGACGTCGTCTTCGCCTGTGCCCGCTACAAGTGCGCGATCGTCGCCGCCGACGAGCGCGACGCCGGGCTGCGCAACGTCCTCAACCTCGGTCACACGGTCGGCCACGCGATCGAGGCCGCGAGCGACTACAGCCGCTACCGCCACGGCGAGGCGATCTCGATCGGCCTGCTGGCGGCGCTGCGCCTGTCCGACGCCCCGGAGCTGCGCGACCAGTGCGAGGAGATCCTCGCCCGGCACGGGCTGCCGACCCGACTCGACCCCGAGGTCGCGATCGAGGACGTGCTGGCGGCGATGCAACGCGACAAGAAGCGCACCGCCGCCGGCATCGGCTTCGTCCTCCTCTCCGAGCCCGGCAAGCCCCGGACCGGCCAGTTGGTCGACCCGGCTAAGGTCAGGGCAGCCGTGGAGGAGCTCTACTGATGCCGACCGTGAAGAACCGCGTCGCCGTGCTGCACGGGGTCAACTTCGACGTGCTGGAGCGGCGCGACGCCGCGATCTACGGCGGCATCTCGCTCTCGCAGCTGGAGGCGAAGATCTCCGACTGGGCGCATGAGCTCGGGCTCGAACCGATCTTCTTCCAGACCAACTCCGAGGGCGAGTTCTGCGAATACCTGCACCGCGCCGGCGACGGCCTCGCCGACTCGCTGATCGTCAACGCCGGCGCCTGGACCCACTACAGCCGCGCGATCGCCGACGCGCTGGAGCTGACCGGCTTGCCGGCCGTCGAGGTGCACCTCTCCGACGTCGAGGCGCGCGACGAGTGGCGCAAGCTCTCGGTCTTCGACGGCCTCGTCGCCGCGAAGATCTCCGGCAAGGGCCCGGACGGCTACCGCGAGGCGCTGCAAGCGCTGGCGACGAAGCTGGAAGCGACGCCCTGATGCGCGGCCGCGGCGACCGCCTCGAGCGGCGGCTGGCCGAGCGCGAGCTCGACCGGATGCTGGTCCTCGACCTGATCAACATCCGCTACCTGACCGGCTTCACCGGCACCAACGGGGCCTGCGTCTGCGGTCCCGGCATCCGCCTCTTCTTCACCGACTTCCGCTACACCGAGCGGGCCGAAGCCGAGGTCGAGGGCTGGGAGATCCAGACGATCGCGGGCGACTGGCTGGGCGGGATCGCCGAGCACC
>DASTGL010000410.1:0-3665 GCA_035719145.1 Solirubrobacterales bacterium | reverse complement strand
AGGGCGACGACGCCGATCGCGCCGGCGGTCGCGCCGATCGCGGCGAGGAAGAAGAGGACCGCTTCCATCAGGCGTCCTCCAGCCCGTCGCCCTCGTTTTTCAACGGGGTCCGCTCGATCGGCTCGGCCAGCAGCATCTCCTTGGTGAAGATCAGGTCGCGGCGATCGTAGTCGGCCATCTCGTAGTCGTGGCCCATCGTGATCGCGTCGAACGGGCAGGCGATCTCGCAGTAGCCGCAGAAGATGCAGCGGCTGAGGTTGATCTCGTAGACGGCGGCGTAGCGCTCGCCGGCCGAGACCCGTTCGCCGGGGATGTTCTCCGCCGCGACGACGCGGATGCAGTCGGCCGGGCAGGCGGCGGCGCAGAGGCTGCAGCCGACGCATTTCTCCAGGCCGGTGTCCTCGAACTTGTGGAGTTTGTGGCGGCCGCGGAAGCGCGGGTAGACCGGCGTCTTCTCCTCGGGGTACTCGATCGTCATCGGCCCCTCGACCAGGCGCGCCATCGTCGTCTTCAGCCCGCGCAGGGTCTCGCCGAAGGCGCGGTAGGCGCCGCCGAGCCCGCCCGGCTCGGGGCCGCGCTGGACCTCGACGACCTCGATCGAGTCGAGGTAGGAAGCCGACTTCGGGTCGTAGCTCACGTCACCACCACCAGGACCGCGGTGACGAGGACGTTCAGCGTCGCCAGCGGCAGCAGGACTTTCCAACCCAGGCTCATCAGCTGGTCATATCGAAGACGCGGCAACGTCGCCCTGATCCAGATGAAGAGGAGGACGAGGCCGAGCATCTTCGCCAGCATCCAGATCGGGTCGAGGAAGCTCGGGCCGGGGCCCATCCAGCCGCCGAGGAACATCGCCGAGGCGATCCCGCAGACGACGAGGATCTCCATGTATTCGACCAGCAGGAAGGAGCCGAAGCGCATGCCGCCGTACTCGGTCATGAAGCCCTGGACCAGCTCGGCGTCGGCCTCGGGCATGTCGAACGGGGTGCGGTTGGTCTCGGCGAAGCCGGCGAGCATGAAGATCAGGAAGCCGACGAACTGGGGGATCACGAACCAGAGGCCGCCCTGCGAGTGGACGATCGAGACCAGCGAGAGCGAGCCGCTCATCATCACCACGCCGAGCAGAGCCAGCCCCATCGAGACCTCGTAGGAGATCAGCTGCGCGGCCGATCGCATCGCCCCGAGCAGGCTGTATTTGGAGCCAGAGGACCAGCCGCCGAGGAGGAGCCCGTAGAAGGCGATCGAGCCGACCGCGAAAAAGTAGAGGATGCCGATCGGGACGTCGATCCCGTAGAAGCCGACCCCGTCCTGGACGTCGCCCCAGGGGAGGATCGCCAGCGAGAGGACGCCCGCCAGGACCGGCAGCAGCGGCCCGAGGACGAACAGGGTCGAGATCGCGTTCTCCGGCCGGAACGACTCCTTGGAGATCAGCTTGCCGACGTCGGCGAGCGGCTGCAAGAGGCCGTACGGGCCGACCCTGTTGGGGCCGTAGCGATGCTGGAAGCGGCCGATCAGCTTGCGCTCCAGCACCGTCAGCAGCGGCAGGATGCCGAAGATGACGGCGAAGATGACGACGCTCTTGAGGATCATCACCCAGGTCGCTTCGACGAGCTGGGTGTCGGCGAGCGGCAGCATCAGGCGCGAACCTCGCTCAGCTTCTCGATCTCGACGCTGACCGGGCCGCCGTTCAGGAGAGCGTTGGCGTTGCCGTCGAGGACGCCCTCGGCCATGAAGACGACGCCCTTGCTGACCCGCTCCTTGACGTGGACCTCGGCGTCTACGCCGTTGCCGTTCTGGGAGACGCGGACCTTGTCGCCGGACTTGAGGCCGAGATCCTCGGCGTCGGCGGGGGAGATCTCGACCCGCTGCTGCGGGGCGAGGAACTTCAGCGGCGGGTTCAGCTCGGTGATCGGTCCGGCCCAGAGGTCGCGGTAGGTGCCGAGGGTGAGCTGGCCGTCCGAGCTGCGGGTGGGCTCGGCCGACACGTCCTCCCCGGACGCGACTCCGCGAGGAGTGGGGTCGGGCTGGACCATGCTCAGTGGCGCGTCGCGCTGAGTGTCCGGGGAGGACAAATCGGCCGGCCCGGGCGGCTCGGGGGCGTTTCCGGAGGAGGCGCCGCCTTCGCGGTCCTGCCAGCGCAAGCCGCGGCCACCGATCTGCTCGTCGCTGATGCCGTTGTAGAAGGAGACGGCCTCGGTGAGGGCGGCGAAGGCGGTCGGCTGAGAATCGATGCCGGTGACGAGACCGAGGCTTTCTGCCAGCTGCGAGAGGACGAGGACGTTGGGGCGGATGTCGCCCGGGCGGCCGGCGGAGGGGCGGACGCGCTGCAGGCGGCCGTCGGGGTGGGTGACGGTGCCGTCTTTCTCGGCGTGGGTCTCGAGCGGAAGGACGACGTCGGCCTTGGCGGTGGTCGCATTCTCGTGCATCGAGAAGGAAACGACGAAGTCGGCTGCCGTCAGCGCCTCTTCCCAGGCGGGGGTGTCGGGGAAGTCGCGGAGGGGGTCGGCGCCGAACAGGATCAGGCCCGAGATCTCACCGTCGATCAGGCCCTGGCGGATCTCCTCGGTCGCCATCCCGGCGGCGCTCTCGGAGAGGCCCGGGCCGGCGTCAGGGAGGCAGCCGGCCTCGCGCAGGCCGCGGGCGTTGGTGGTGTCGGGGATCTCCAGCAGGCCGGCGCCGTTCGTGCTGGCCATCCCAACCGCCTTGGCGACGTCGAGCAGCGCCTCGGCAGCGCCGTCCTCGCGGGCGATCCGCTCGCCCCAGATGACGACGACCTTCTCGGCGTCGCGCAGGGTGCCGGCGATCGGGGTGGCGACGTTCTCGCTGCCGCCGATCGCGCTGGCGAGCTCGCCGACGAAGTGGGCGGCCTGGCCCGGCGCGTAGCGGGCGATCGCCTCGGCGCCGCCGTCGAGCGCGGTCGGCCGCTCGGTGGCGACGACCAGCTTGGCGCCGTTGCGACGGATCGCCTTGCGGACCCGCAGGTCGAGGATCGGCGAGCTGTGCAGCGGATCGGTGCCGAGGACGAGGATCGCGTCGGCCTCGTCGATGTCGCGGACTTTGGCCGAGACGTTCGGCTCCGCCAGGCGCCGCAGCACCTCGGCCTTCGGCCCGCGCGAAGGACGCGAGTCGATGTGAGCCGACCCAAGCGCCTCGCGCACCAGCTTCTGCACCAGGAAGCCCTCCTCGTTGGAAGCGTCGCCGACGATCGCGGCGCTCTCGGGACCGCCGTGCTTCAAGGCCGCGGCGGCTTTGGCGATGGCTTCCTCCCAGCTCGCCTCGACGCCCCCACGCAGCCGCGGCCCGCGCACCCGCTCCTCGGCGTCGAACATCTCGAAGCCGTAGCGGCCGCGGTCGCAGAGCCAGCCGTCGTCGACGCCCGGGTTCTCACGCGAGATCACCCGTTTCACCTTCTCGTCGCGGACGGTGAAGGACACGTTGCACTGCGACGGGCAGAGCGTGCAGACCGAGCCCGACTGCTCGATGTCCCAGGGCCGCGCGCGGAAGCGGTAGGGCCGCGAGGTCAGCGCGCCGACGGGGCACAGCTCGATGATGTTGCCGGAGAACGGCGCCACGTACGGGTGGGCGTCGAACGTCCCCACGTAGGAGTGGGCGCCACGTTCGAGCAGGACGAGCTGGTAGTCCTCGGCGACCTCCTGGGAGAAGCGCAC
>DASTGL010000409.1:0-2905 GCA_035719145.1 Solirubrobacterales bacterium | reverse complement strand
GTCGAAGGCGCGGCTGCGCCGACGAACCTGGCGACCCGCCCGCTGCCCCATCCGGTGGTCGCCGCCTGGAAGGCGGACCAGACGGTGGCGATGCTGTTCGTCCACGACGGCGGCATCGACGACCGCCTTGTCCGGCAGGCGAGCGCCCAGCTCGACGGGATGAGCGGCGTCACCACCTTCGTCGTCCCCGCCGACAAGATCGCCGACTACGCCGCGATCACCGAGGGCGTCGGCGTCGACCGCGTCCCCGCCCTGGTCGTCCTGCGCCCGAAGCGGCTCGACGAATCGATCCCGACCGCCTCGGTCACCTACGGCTTCCAGAACGGCGCTTCGGTCAAGCAAGCCGTGATCGACGCCGGCTACGAAGGCCCGACGCTCGAATATCACCCGTGAGCATGGACGGCCGGGACTTCCCCAGCCACCTGCAGCCGGTCCCTAGCTCGGGCGACTCCACGGCGCCTGCCCTGCCCGTCCAGCAGAGCGGTACTCCCGGGCTGACGCCGCCGCTCTCGCGCGGGCGCTCGGCCGGCTTCGTCACCGACGTGCTCGTCGACCTCGGCTTCGTCGCCGAAGACCGGGCCCGCGAGGCGATCGAAGAGGCGAGGACCGCCGGCCAGCCGCCGGAGCGGTTGCTGCTCGAGCGCGGCGTCGTCAACGGCGACCAGTTCTCCCGCGCCGTCGCCGAGCGCTACGGGCTCGACCACATCGACCTCGCGGCCTTCCAGGTCGACATGGCCGCAGCCAACCTGATCACCGTCAACACGGCGCGCCGCTACAAAGCGCTGCCGGTCGGCTTTGCCGACAAACGGACGCTGATCGTGGCGATGGCCGACCCGACCAACGTCCTCGCCGTCGACGACATCCAGATCGCCACCGGCCTCGACTGCCGGGTCGCGGTCGCCGCCGAGGACGACATCGAGGCGCTGATCGGCCGCCTCAACACCCTGCAGAGCGCCGTCACCGAGGCGGTGACCGAGGGCGAGGCCGAAGCCGACGAGGAACTGGCCGAGGTCAGCGACATCGAAGTCAGCGCCGAAGACGCGCCGGTCATCAAGCTCGTCTACAGCATCCTCGGTCAGGCGGTGGGGGAGGGCGCCTCCGACGTCCACTTCGAGGCCGGCGAGGACGACATGCGGGTCCGCTTCCGGGTCGACGGGGTGCTGCGGGAGGCCGCGCACGTGCCGAAGCGGATGGTCAACGCGGTCGTCTCGCGGGTGAAGATCATGAGCGACCTCAACATCGCCGAGAAACGGGTGCCGCAGGACGGCCGCGTCAGCGTCACCGTCGAGGACCGCCGCGTCGACCTGCGTATCACCACGCTGCCGACCCAGCGCGGCGAGAGCGTGACGATCCGCATCCTCGACAAAGAGAACGCACAGCGCTCGCTCGACGAACTCGGGATGGGCGGTACCGCGCGGGAGCAGTTCGAGCACGCTTTCCACCAAGCCTACGGCGCGGTGCTGGTCACCGGCCCGACCGGCTCCGGTAAGAGCACGACGCTCTACGCGGCCCTGCAGGAGCTGAATCAGGTCGAGAAGAACATCATCACGATCGAGGACCCGGTCGAGTACCGGCTGCAGGGCGTCAACCAGATCAACGTCAACCGCAAAGCCGGACTCGACTTCGCCACCGGCCTGCGCTCGATGCTCCGCGCCGACCCCGACATCGTCATGGTCGGCGAGATCCGCGACGGCGAGACGGCGCGGATCGCGATCGAGGCGGCGCTGACCGGGCACATGATGCTCACCACCCTGCACACCAACGACGCCCCCGGCGCGATCACCCGCCTCTCGAAGATGGGGATCGAGACCTTCCTGATCGCCTCCGCGGTCGACTGCGTCGTCGCCCAGCGGCTGGCGCGCAAGCTCTGCAGCCACTGCAAGCGGCGGGCGGTGATCCCGGCGCAGGCGCTGGCCGACGCCGGCGTGCGCTCGGCCGGGATCGAGATCGAGGCCTACGAGCCGCTCGGCTGCGCCCGCTGCAACCAGAGCGGCTATCGCGGCCGCGTCGGCCTCTACTCGGTGATGCGGATGAGCGAGCGGATCAAAGAGATGGCGGTGGCGGGCGCGCCCCAGGCCGAGATCGAGGCGGCGGCGCGCGAAGAGGGGATGTGCACCCTCCGCGAGGACGGGATCGCCAAGGTCCGCGCCGGCCAGACCAGCCTCGAGGAGGTCCTGCGTGTCACCGCATGATCGAAACCGGGTATTGAGGAATCCGCTCCGGAGGACGATGTAGAGCCCATGGAGTTCGACTTCTCCGAGGTCCTCGGCCACATGGTCTCGGTCAAGGCCTCCGACGTCCACCTGACGCCGGGGTTCCCACCGGCGATCCGTGAAAAGGGCCAGATCGTCCCGATGGAGGGCTACGAGCCGCTGGGCGGGCAGGAGACCCGCGAGGTCGTCTACAGCATCCTCAACGACGACCAGCGCAAACGCTTCGAGACCCAGAAACAGCTCGACTTCGCCTACGCGATCCCGGGCGTGGCCCGCTTCCGCGTCAACTGCTTCTTCCAGCGTGGCTCGGTCAGCGCCGCCTTCCGCCTCGTCCCGCAGGACATCCCGGCGCTCGACTCGCTGAAGGTGCCGCAGGTGCTGCGTGAGCTGGCCGCCAAACCGCGCGGCTTCGTCCTCGTCACCGGCCCGACCGGCTCGGGCAAGAGCACGACCTTGGCGGCGATGATCGACGTGATCAACTGCGAGCGCCAGGACCACATCCTCACGATCGAGGACCCGATCGAGTTCCTCCACCGCCACAAAAAATCGATCGTGAACCAGCGCGAGGTGGGTTCCGACGCGATCGACTTCGCGCTCGGCCTGCGCGCCGCCCTGCGAGAGGACCCCGACGTGATCCTGGTCGGCGAGATGAGGGACCTGGAGACGATCGCCACCGCCCTGACCGCGGCTGA
>DASTGL010000408.1:0-3129 GCA_035719145.1 Solirubrobacterales bacterium | reverse complement strand
AACCCACGCCCCCCGGGGGCGGGGGGGGGGGGGGGCCCCCCCCCCCCCCACAAACCCCCGCCCACTCCCGGGGTGGGGCGGGGTGGGGGCCCCCCACCCCGGCCCCAGCCTCAAGCGTGGCGTTTGTGGTGGCGCTTTTCTTCGCGTTCTTTTTCTTTGCGCCGTTCTTCTTCGCGCCGTTCCTTGCTGACCTTCTGCTGTTCCTTGCGGGTCAGCGGGAAGGGAGGCGCGGCTTCGCGGCAGGTGTGGCCGACGCAGGCCTCTAGGCGGATCAGCTGCGCGTGGAGGAAGGCGCGGATCGGGAAGTAGTTGGGGACCCGGACGATGTTGTTGAGCTCGTTCGGGTCTTTGTTGATGTCGTAGAGCTCTTTCTCGCCGTCGGGCCACTCGATGTACTTGTAGGGACCGAGGCGGATTCCCTCGTAGTCTTTCGGCGGCGCCACGATCGAGGCGGTGGCGGTCCCGCCCTTGGGCCGCGGCCGCACCTCTTTGACCGCCCGCTGCGCGGTCGGTTCGCCGTTGGCTTCGACGTCGTCGGTCTGGACGAAGGACTCGAAGAGGATGCCGCGCCGGGTGCGCAGGCTGGGGTCGCGCAGGAACGGCAGCAGCGAGGTGCCGTCGATGCTTTTGTCCGGTTTGACGCCGGCCAGTTCGAGGATCGTCGGGGCGATGTCGGTGTTCGCCGCCAGCTCGCCGGTCGCCGTGCCCGGTTTGATCCCCGGGCCGCGGATCAGGAACGGCAGGTGGGTCGAGGGCTCGTAGGCGAGGAACTTGCCGCCGGTGAGCCGGTGCTCGCCGTAGAAGAAGCCGTTGTCGGAGACGAAGATGACGTAGGTGTTGCGGAGCCGGTGCTGGCCGCCGAGGGTGTCGAGCACGGTTTTGACGCCGTCGTCGATCGCCCGCAGCGAGGCCAGCGCCTTGTCGTAGTAGACGCGGTAGGTGTGGATTTCTTCCGGCGAGAGGTAGGGCGCTTCGCGGATGAAGCGGGGCTTGTCGTTGACGTTGCCCTCGTTGAATCCTTCTTCGCGGCTGTGCGGGTAGGGCGCGCCGTCGAAGAGGGTGTAGTGCCGCGGCGCCGGCTCCGGCCCGGCCGGGCGGCGGAAGTCCCCGTGCGGCGCCGTGTAGTCGAGCTGCAGGTAGAAGGGCTGTTCAGGGGGAGTGCCCGTCAGCTCTTCGGCGGCGATGCGGCTGAAGACGTCGGTCTCGTACAGGCACGGCTTTTCTTCGATCGTCGAGGTCGGGCAGCCGAAGTAGTCGCGTTCCCCGTATTCGCGCGTGTCCCAGCTGCCGGAGTCGCCGAAGGGACCGTCGATGGTGCCGTTGTCGTTGAGTTCGTAGCCGTAGTAGTAGTGATGGGTGTCGGCGTTCAGCACCGTGTGCCAGGCGGTCCAGCCGGGCGGCACTTCGGTCCCGTTGTCGTATGGCGGGTCGCCGTAGCCGTTCAAGAACTTGCCGATGTGGATCGTCCGGTAGCCCGCCCCCTGCAGCCAGGTGGCGAGGTTGTGGCTCCAGGCGCCGCGGGAGCGGAAGCCGCTGTAGCCGCCGTTGGGCTGGACGTTGCCGCGGACGTTGCTGTTGTGGGCGTAGCGCCCGGTCAGCAGCGTCACCCGGGAGGGGCAGCAGAGGGGGTAGGAGACGTAGTAGCGGTTGAACGTCATCCCCCGCCCGGCGATCATCGAGAGCGTGTTCGGCATCGCGGGAATCTGGATCCCGCCGGCGTTGAAGACCGTGTAGAGCTGGTCGAGGGTCTCGTCGTCGGTCTGCACGACGACGAAGCTCGGGCGTTCGGAGATCGGCTCGGAGGAGCGTTGTTCCAGCGCTTCTTCGGAGATCGGCGAGGAGGAGGCGGTGGCGGCGGGGCCGGCCTTGGCCGCCGCTCCGAGGATCAGGCAGGCCAACAGGGCGAGGAAGGCGCCCGCGAGGGCGATCCGCGCGCGCGGATGACTGGAATGTGAATCGAAAATCTGCATAGGAGAAACTCGGGGCGGCTCTACCCCGTAACCGGCGCCTCACGCCCGAGTTGCGGCGTGAAAATTAGAAGACGCTCAGGACGCGCCGAGCTTTTTGACGGCTTCGCGGAAGTTTTTCACCGTGGCGCTGGGGGCTTTGCGGCCTTCCAGTTTCTCGCCATGGCGGTTGACCCAGATCACCGGCACGTTCATTTTCAGCACCGGGGCGATGTCGGTCGTGTAGTTGGAGCCGATGTGGAGCCAGCCTTTCTTGCCGCCGATGCGGCGGGCCGCCTCTTTGAAGTGGACCGGGTCGGGCTTGTAGCTGCGCACCTGCTGCGCGGTGACCACGAGGTCGAGTTCGGTCCGCAGGTGGCGGCGCGAGATCCCCAGCAGTTTGTCGTCGACGTTGGAGACGATCCCGATCTCGTACTTCTTGCCGAGCCGGTCCATCGCCGCGTTGGACTCGCGGAACGGCAGCCAGTAGGCAACGCTGTTGGGCAGGAACTGGGCGCGCGAGGGCTCCACTTCCCAGCCGATCTCCCCGGCGACTTTGACGATCGTCCGCCGCAGGACCTCGGCGTAGAGCTCGTAGGAGCCGGCCATGATTTCGGCCTGGACTTCCATGAAGCGCTCGAGGAACGGCCCCTCTTCGAAGCTGAAGCCGTCTTTGGAGGCCTCTTTCTTGCAGGCCTCGACGATGCCTTTCTCCCAGTCGATCAGGGTGCCGTAGCAGTCGGTGGTCACCCATTTGATGTTTTTGAGACTGGGAAGGGCCATGGCGAGCGCGGCATTATGTCATCGGCTGGCTGGCCAGGGAGTCACGTCGCCGCTCACCCGCCCAGGCTCGATCTTGGATAGGGTTCCGCGCCGCGCCTCGGCGCCCCTCTTATATGGACCTTCTCGAGTACCAGGGCAAGCAGCTGTTCGCCAAGCACGGCCTCTCCGTGCCCAGCGGCGAGGTCGCCGACACGGTCGACGAGGCCGTCGCCGCGGCCGAGCGGATCGGCTACCCGTGCGCGATCAAGGCCCAGGTGCTGATCGGCGGCCGCGGCAAGGCGGGCGGGATCAAGATCGCCCAGAACAGCGAGGAGGCGCGCGCCCATGCCGACGCGATCCTCGGCATGGACATCGTCGGCCCCCACGGCGAGGGCCCCTTCCGCGTCGACCAGGTCTGGAT
>DASTGL010000407.1:0-13003 GCA_035719145.1 Solirubrobacterales bacterium | reverse complement strand
GTGGGGGGAACATATCCCCGCTTGCTGGGACTGCCGGATCTCACTACGCGAGATTACTCAAGTGGTACGCGCTCAGCTCTATAAGAGGGTGAGGAGCTGGTGGGCATCTACCGCAGAACGGCTTTAAAAAGCCAAACATCGCCCAAGTCCGCCGCCGCACCCACCGCCTTCTACTTGACATGGTGGTCCGTGTATGTTCTTATTCTCACGTCTTCGGAACGGCAGTCAACGGGAGCTGTCCGAAGCGGGAAGAGAAACCGGCCGACGCCTCGGCCAGGGAGCCCGATGCGGGTTGGGCAGAGGCAGAGCTTCGGGACAAGGGAGAGGATGGGAGTGGAACGCACCACCGGTAAGGCGTGCACGGCGCTTGCTTTCGCGTCGCTCCTGGCCCTTGCCGGATGTGGCAGCGGAGGCGACACGACGAGCTCGACGGGCACCCGCGCCACCACCGCGCATCATCCGGCCGCCACCGCTGCCGCCGCGAGCCCCCACGATGCCACCGCCCGCGCCGCCGGCCGCCGAGCCTGCGCGGGCATGACGCCCCTCGAGGCCGCCCGTCACTACGAGGCCGCCGCTCGCAGCGCCGGCGTCACCAAGCGCTTCGCAAAGCTCGTCACCGAGCCGACCGCGAAGGTCGAGTCTTCATCAGGGTACCCCCGGCTCGCCGCCGCGCTCTACGCGACGACGACGCCGGCGAAGGGTCGCGCCGATGCCGCGGCCGGCTGCGCCGAAGAGCTTGCCGTCGACGGGGAGGACGGGGAGGCCATGCCCAGACGGGCAGGGCAAACCGCGCCCACCAGTCAAGGCGGCGCAGATCAGAAAGGCAGTAACTAGATGAAGCAGAAGTTCGCACTCCTAACGATCCTGGGAGCGCTCCTCGCGCTGGCCGTCCCGGCGATCTCGTCCGCGAGCATGTACCCGGCCGGGGCAAAATTCGAAATTCCCGCCGGGCCCTCGTTTAGTACGTCACTGGGAAACTGCACTGTGAAAATCACCGGCCAGGTACCGAGTGCGCCGGCAAACGAAGCCGCTTCGGTGTCGATTCCGATCACCCCGACCGTTTCCACCTGCAGCTCCGGGTTCAGTACGACCATGACTGGTGAATGGATGCTCGGCGTGAGCGGCGTCGCCTTCACCTTCGGTGCTTACAACAACCCCCCGGAAGCCGTGGTGATTCGATCCACCACCTTGCCTGGCTGCAAGCTGTCCAGCACCGGCGCTTCGGCCGGGTACCAGGGCCTGTTCCTCAACGGAACGACGACCCCGAAAGTAATGCAGTCGAGCTATCACGGTCATGGTGTAGCCCGGTCGTTTACCTGGGCAAACGACGGCGGGACCTGCGCCATCGCGGGAACCAAAGAAGCAGTCGTTTGGGGATCTGGCAGCGGCGTCAACTCCGTCAAGAACCTGACCACTCCCGCTACCCCGATCATCGCCTCGAGCTAATACCTGTAATGCGCCGGAACGGATCGAATCAAGCATCAAGCGCCCGTTCCGGCGCTCCAATCAGAAAGGCAGTAAGGGTGAAAGCAGAACCTTGTTCTTCCAGGCCGGCCTTCCCGGGCACGGCCGCCATCGTCGCGGCCCTGCTTTCGACGGCCCTTCTGCTCGCCATCGGGGCTCCGATGGCGAGCGCTGCCCCTGAAGCGGGCCCGGGTTGGGCCTACAAAGCCAACTTCGGGAGCCTTGGACCTTTCGAAGTTCCCCGTACTCCGGTCGCGGTCGACGGCAACGGCAACATCATCGCTTCCGACGAAAACCTTGGTGTGATCCGGGTCTATTCGCCGACTCCGGAAGGCGGAACGCAGCTGACGGAAATCTCCCCGGTGGAAGGCCTGGACCGAAACGTCGCCGTCGACACCAGCGACGGCACGGTCTACGCGGACGGGATCTTCGGCGGGCCGGTGAGGCGCTATGTCTCCGACGGGGCTCCCACGCCCACCTATTCGGTCGACCCCAGCTTCGGTGAAGTCCCGCAGGGCGAAGGTATCGCTGTCGATGCGGTCACCGGAGACCTCCTGGTCGCCGACCCCGGCGCCGAAGGCGTCCGTCGCTACGACACCAGCGGCACGCTGGTGGAAACCATCGCCACGCCTTCGGTCAACCCCGCCTGGATCGTCACGGCGCCCGACGGCAGCTTCTATGTGGCTCCGGCGGAAGGCCCCGACGTGACCCACTTCAGCGGCACCGGTACTCAGCTCGGGACGATCTCCGGTGTGGGTTCGCTTCACGGGCTCTCCTACGACCCGTCCCGCTCTGTCGTCGTGGTCGCGGTTGGAGAACGGCTCCTCAGCTACTCCCCGGCCGGTGCCCTACTCGCCGAATCTCCCGCTAACGATGGGTCCGGCAGAGGACTTGCTGTCAGCGCCTCGGGGTCTCTCTACGAACAGGTCGGGAGCAGCCTGAACTTCTACGTCCCCGCGACGGTGCCCGGGGTCGAAGCACCGCACGTCTCCGGCATCGTCGCCGGCTCGGCGCATGTAAGCGCCGAAGTGGACCCCGGCGCCGGCCCTCCTGAAGGTTCGGTTGCCCACTTCGAATACTCGCTTGACAGCGGAGCCCACTGGACCTCGACCCCGGACGTGGCCGTGGAAAGGACCGGCAGCGAAGAACCGGACACCGTCGAAGCCGACCTGACCGGTCTCAAACCGAACACGGACTACCTCGTCCGGCTGGTCGCCGGCAACTCGGCGATAACCAAGACGTCGGGTTCGACGACCTTCAGGTCGGCGGCTATCGCTCCCACGGTTGTGACCGGATCCGCGACCGGCACGCTCGGTAGCACGGCGACGCTCAAAGGGTCGGTCAACCCCAACGGGTCGGTGACGACGTACTTCTTCGAGTACGGCTCGACTGCCTCATACGGTGATCGCATACCGCTCAACCCAGCCCCCGCGGGCACGGGATACGCGACCTTGCAGTTCACCCGGGAAATCAGCGGTCTCACGCCGGGTACGACCTACCATTTCCGCATCGTCGCCGAAAATTCCGCCGGGACCGTGGCGGGCGACGATCAGACCTTCGTCGCCGGCAGTCTTCTGAGCGAAGGACGGGGCTATGAGCAGGTGACCCCGGTGGAACACAACGGGTTCGGCATCGAAGCGCAGTTTGGGGCTCTGGCTTTCTCAGATCTGCCCGCCTTCTCCTTCTCGCTCCGGCCCGCAGGCACCGAGGCAGAATCGGCCCCGCACTACACCCGGATGCTGGTACGGCGCGGCAGTGACAACTGGGAAGCGCCAGTTTTCCCAGACCTGCCGATGCATCGACCCAGCGTCTGGAAGCTCTGGAAGTCGACGCTGGCCGTCTCCGCGGACAGCACCCATTCCTTTGCCGTCACCAATGCGAAGCTCACGCCCGACGCCCTCGAAGAACCAGATGCCGGAAACCTGTACGTCAAAGATCTGGAAACGGGTGCTCTCCAGCACATCGCTTCGGCAGCGGGTGGTCTGGAAAGGTTCATGGATTTCGGCTACAACCGAGAACTCTTCCTCGGGGGAACCAAGGATTTCAGCACGATTGTCTTCTTCTCCCCGTTTCCGCTCCTTCCCGAAGTAACCAGCCCCGCGTTCTATCGGTGGACTCGATCCGACGGGCTGGAACTCGCGTCCCGATTGCCGGACGGATCCGTTCCCTCCGCTCCGGTGGCGCAGCAAGGAGTGAAAGAGGATCGATCTAGGCGGATGGTCTCCGACGACGGTTCCAGGATTCTCTTCGGGATCGAAGGCGGCCCTGTCTACATGCGGATCGACGATGAAACCGTTCCGGTATCGGTTTCCGAGCTGGACGGTGAAGAAAAGCCCGCGATACCGCTGGCCACCGACACCGCCGGGCACTTTGCCTATTTCGCGACCAGCGCCCGTCTCACCAGTGATACCGCGGAAGGCGAAGCCTCCCCCAGCCATCTCTACAGGTACGACGTCGAAGCGGACGATCTCGAGTACGTCGGCGAGGTGAACACCATCTTGTCACCGAACGAAATGACCCTGGCGATATCTCCGGACGGAGAGAGCATCGCCTACCAGGCGCCCGCGACCGGGCTCGAGGAGGAAGCGGTCCTCTGGCATCAGGGGGAATCCACCGTGATCGGGGAAGGCTTCGAATCGGTGCTCCGTCCCTTCCAATCCGGCCAGTTCAGCGCCAACAGCCGGTACTTCGCCTTTTCCGTAGAACGCGCCTATGGCGGCAGCGGATTGGGGTTCAACGGCGATGTCTACCTCTATGACATCGAAAACAAAAAGCTTTCATGTGCTTCCTGTTCAGACGGCGCACCGACCAAATCGTCTTGGCTCCCCCAAGGAGAACGAATCGTCAACGACCGTCTTCCGCAGGTAGTCGACGACAGCGGCAGGCTGTTCTTCATGAGCAACAACCAACTGCTCCCCCAGGATACGAACTCCGTCACTGACGTCTACGTGTTCCATGACGACGAACGGTCGCTGATCTCACCGGGGAAGGCTCCCTCCCCCGCGTACCTGATGGACATCTCAAACGACGGGCGCGATGTCTATTTCGTCACCGATCAACCCCTGGTGGCCCAGGACACGAACGAGGAACGGGATGTGTACGACGCCCGGATCGGCGGAGGATTTCCGGCCCAAAACGTTCTTCCGCCGCCGCCGTGTGAAGGGGAAGGGTGTCTAGGTACGGCGCCAGCTTCACCGTCGCTTGGGGCGGTCCGCACCGAATCCGAAGCGGGTGCGGTCGGGAAGCCGCGAGCCAAGAGACACCATCGTTGTAAGAAGGGCCGAGTAAAGGTCAAGGGCAAGTGCGTGAAACGCAAGGGTGGAAGGTCTCGGAAGCCGCCGGCCTCGACCAAGACGACCTCCCGAGGCGCTCGATGAAGCGGGGCGCGCGGCAGACGGCATCAGACATGACCACTGTGGAGAGGCAGGCGACGATGGTTAAGGCAGGTAGGGGAGTTCTCGCGATAGCGGCTACCGTGTGCTGCCTTTTCGGCCTCGCGGTAGCGGCGCCCGGGGCGAGTGCAAGCCTGGAATTCGAAAGCACTTCCGTCTCCGTCTCCACTCCGGGCGACACGCCGATTCTCGCCCCATGGGGGAATTTCGCCTCCGTCACGGGAGGGACTCCGGTTCGCGACGCGGGCGCCCATCCCGATCTCACCTTCACCTTCAAGATTCCCCAGGCCGAGTCGCTTCGCGACATCAACCTCGCTCTTCCCCCTGGTTTCGTCGGCAACCCGACGAGCACTGAAACGTGCACGCTTGTGGATTTCTACAGTCCGGACGGGAACCGTCCTTCCTGTCCGGTGCCGAGCCAGGTCGGATTTGTTCGTGGCCTGAACGAAAACCCGATCAGCGGTGGTGGCTTCGGCGTCCCGGTGTTCAACCTGGATCACGGGCCTCAGGTGCCGGCGCGGTTTGGCTTCAGCTGGCTCGGTGCATACGTCTTCGTCGAACCCACGGTCCGTCCCAGCGACTACGGCATCTCCTCTGGGTCCAACGCCACGACTCAGGTCGAAGTTGTTCGTGAAGCGGAACTCACCATTTGGGGGGTTCCGCAGGATCCGGCACACGACCCTCTCCGCGTGAAGCGCGGAGAAAGCTCCAGCCCATCCGAACTTCCGGGCAATCCCACCGAAGCTCTGCCCCGGCCGTTCCTCCGCACTCCGACCTCGTGCACCGAAGACCCGGTCGCGTTCACGGCCGAAGGCTCTTCGTGGGAACATCCCGACGTCTTCGACGTCGTCCCGATGACCAGCGATCCTGAAGGGGTCGACTTCAGGTTCGAAAGGTGCGAAGTCCTCCCGTTCGCTCCAAAGCTGGTAACGAGCGCCACCTCCTCCGCGGGGGACTCCCCGACGGGCCTCGCCGTCGACATCGACCTGCCACAGAACGAAGATCCCTATGGCCTGTCTACCTCAGACGTGCGTAAGGTCGTGACCACGTTCCCGAAGGGGATGACCGTTTCCGACTCGTCGGCCGGCGGGCTCGGGTCCTGCAGTCGGGACCAGATCGGCATCGGCTCCAACGACGCGCCGACCTGCCCGGATTCCTCCAAGCTCGGGACCGTCACGATCGACACGCCGGTGCTGGAAGATCAGCTACAAGGAAATCTCTACCTGGCGAAGCAGAACGACAACCCGTTCGGCTCGCTGCTCGCCCTCTACATGGCGGTCAAGGGCCCCGGCTTCTACCTGAAGCTGCCGGGGAAGGTAGACCTCGATCCCGAGACCGGCCAGCTGACCACGACCTTCTCGGACACGCCGCAGTTGCCGTTCGAACATCTGCGACTGGAATTGAGGTCCGGCCCGCGGGCGCCGCTGACGACGCCCCGCAAGTGCGGCACCTATGCGGTGAAGAGCGAAATCGTCCCCTGGTCGGGAACCGCTCCCGTCCTCGGCGAGTCCAGTTTCAAAGTCACCGACAACTGCTCTTCGGACAGGTTCTCGCCGAAGCTCCGCGCCGGTACGGCGAGCGCGGCGGCCGGCAAGAGCTCCCCCTTCACCCTCCAGGTCACCCGCGAAGACGGCGAACAGAACCTCGCCGCCCTCGACGTCACCCTGCCCGAAGGCCTGCTGGCGAAGCTGAAGGGCGTGCCGGTCTGCGGCGACGCGCAGGCGACGAGCGGCGACTGCCCGGCCTCGAGCCAGGTCGGCCGCACCACCGTCGGGGCGGGCTCGGGCCCGAACCCCGTCTACGTCCCCGAAGCCGGCAAGGCGCCCACCGCGGTCTACCTCGCCGGCCCCTACAAGAACGCCCCCTACAGCCTCGTGGTCAAGGTCCCCGCCCAGGCCGGCCCCTTCGACCTCGGCACCGTCGCGGTGCGCTCGGGCATCTACATCGACCCGGTGACGACGGCGGTCTCGGTCAAGTCAGACCGCCTGCCGCAGATCCTGCAGGGGATACCGATCGCCTACCGCGACGTCCGCGTCGAAGTCGACCGCCCGGGCTTCATGCTGAACCCGACCAGCTGCAAGGGCATGAAGGTCACCTCGACGATCGCCGGCTCCGAAGGGGCCAGCGCCAACCCCTCGGCTCCCTTCGCGGTCGCCAACTGCGACGCGCTCGGCTTCAAGCCGAAGCTGGCGGTCCGCTTCTCGGGCGCCCCCACCCACCGCGGCGGCCACCCGGCTCTGAAGGCGGTGCTGACGATGCCGAAAGGCAACGCCAACATCGGCAGCGCCCAGGTGACGCTGCCGAAGACCGAGTTCCTCGAGAACGCCCACATCCGCACGATCTGCACGCGGGTCCAATACGCGGCGGACAATTGCCCGAAGGGATCGGTCTACGGCTTCGCGAAAGCCTGGAGCCCGCTGCTCGACCGCCCGCTCGAAGGCCCGGTCTACCTGCGCAGCTCAAACCACACCCTGCCCGACCTGGTCGCCTCGCTCGACGGGCAGATCCACGTCGACCTCGACGGCCGGATCAGCTCGGCGAACCGGAGGATCCGCAACACCTTCGACTTCGTCCCCGACGCGCCGGTGAGCAAGTTCGTGCTGAAGATGCAGGGCGGTCAGAAGAGCCTGCTGGTCAACAACACCGAGCTCTGCAAGACGAAGCCGCGGGCAGCGGCCGACTTCACCGCGCAGAACGGAAAGCGCTCGGTCAGCCACCCGCTGGTCAAGGTGGCCTGCGGCAAAAAATAAGGCCTTAGTGGTACGAAGCAGACTGGACAGGCTGTACAGAACGTCCAGTCTGTCTTCGTCTTATGCCCCTATCTGTAGGGGGTAAACGGCATTCCCTCCCGCCCTGATCACCTGATCCAGCGAGCTGGATTTGACATTGTGGTCCGTCTGTGTTCTTATTCATCTCGTTCTGGAGAGCGCCCTATGGGAAGAGGCTCATCCGGAGCGAAATTGACAAGGCCACGCCCTCGCCAGGGAGCCCGGATCGGGTTGGGGAGGGCAAGCGCCAGGGACCAAGGAGAGAGATTTCGTGAGACGTCAGCTTCAGGCACCGTCCATCCGGCCAACCCTCGACAGTGGTCGTTGCCTGACGCTGGGCTTGCTTGCCGCGGTCGCCTGCCTGGCCTTGATGGCGCTCGGTGCCGGCAGCGCGCGCGCCGAAATCGTCTACGCCGACGCGGGTCTGACCGGGGACGGCTTCCTTGGCGGGTGGCCCGAAGTGAACAGCGGCATCGCGATCGAAGAAAGCCACGGGTATGTCCTGGTCGTCCAGCAGACCGCGGGGCGGGTGACCGTTCTCGACTCCGATCAGCCCAGCGCGACGCCGATCGCGAGCTTCGGCGAGGGGGAACTCTCTTCCCCGACGGGGATCGCGATCGACCAGACCGACGGCAGCATCTACATCTCGGATGCCGGCAACAACCGCATCGTCCGCTACACCAGCGACGGGGCCACTCCGCCGACCTACACCCTTGACAACACCTACACCAGCCCCGCTCAGGGAACCGGGCTCGGTGAGGTAGGGGACTTTGCTGCGCAGCTCGCGATCGATCCGTCCACCGGCGATCTGCTCGTCGCCGACACCGGCAACAAGAGGGTAGAGCGCTTCGACTCGAGCGGAGCCTTCCTCGACAGCTTCGACGGCGCTGACGCCCCCGGCGGAGCCTTCACCAGCCTGCTGGATATCGCGATAACCCCAGCCGGGGACATCTACGTCGTCGCAAACGGAACCTCCTTCGCGGACGTCTTCAATGTCGAAACGACCGGCTCCGTCGTCGAGCGATTCGCCGCGGACGGCAGCTTCGCGGAAGACATCTCGTTCCAGCAATTCGGACCGAGTGCGCGCGCCGTGGCCTTTGACCCGCGGACGCAGAGTCTCCTGGTCGCGCGATCGCTTTCCGGACCTGCCTC
This sequence comes from Solirubrobacterales bacterium, assembly GCA_035719145.1. GTDB lineage: Bacteria > Actinomycetota > Thermoleophilia > Solirubrobacterales > 70-9 > VAYN01. The sequence continues at coordinate 4,227 of DASTGL010000407.1, read as the reverse complement.
GAATCTCGCGGTAATCCGGGGCGGGAAAACCGTCCAGGAAACTTTCTATGGGGGCAATGGCCATGCGGTAGACGATCTTGCCTCGCCCCAAAGCGGCACCGGAGCAGTCTTAAGCCTGAACTTTGCAAGCGCTTATCAGGGGGGCGCCGCCGCGCGCCTGGTGTTCTTCGACCTCGAACCCAAAATCGGGCCGGCTTCGGCCATCACCGGGACGAGCGCGCATCTTTCCGGAACCGTCAATCCGCACGACGCCACCGAAGTAGCGGCGCATTTTGAATTTCGGCCCGCGGGCCAAACCAACTGGAACTCGACTCCGGATCAGAGTGTGCCCGCCACGGCTACGGCGGAACCAGTCGAAGCCGATCTTTCTGGCCTGCTGCCCGCGCGGCAGTACGAAGTTCGGCTGACGGTGGCGCGGCCCGGCGCTTCTGTGACCTCCGGAGTCATCAGCTTCGAAACGGAAGCTGTCGCGCCCGTCGCGATGACGCAGGGGGCCACCGGGATCCGCGAGACGGCCGCCACGCTGAACGGCAGCGTCACGGCCGAAGGTGCCCCTACCACCTACCTCTTCGAATACGGCACGACCTCCGCATACGGTGCACAAGCGCCGGCTGCGGAAGCGTCGGCCGGAAGCGGCCGCGCCCCTCATCGTTTCAGTGTCGACGTAACCGACTTGATCCCTGGCACGACCTACCACTACCGACTGATCGCAAAGAACTCGGCCGGCACCTCGTTCGGCGAAGACTTGGAATTCACCACCGCGGTGACGTCCCCGGCCGGCCGCGCCTATGAGCAGGTCACGCCGGTCGACCAGCAGGGAGGGAATATCAACGGCGGCCTCGGTATCGCAGCGTTGCCAGGGGGCCGAGGAATCTCATACGTCGCGACCCCGCCGGGGGGCGATGTCGACGCGGCGCCTATCTACCCGCGAATGCTCAGCCTCAGGGGTGAAACCGACTGGGAAGATCCGATCCGCGTCGACCCGCCCTATGGCTCGGCTCAAGGTCTGGTTATGTCTCTGACCGCCGCAGTATCTGACGACGGAACGCACGCCTTGGTCGTCTCGAATCGCGCCCTGACTCCAGGAGCACGGGAGGGATACGACGTCATGAACCTCTACCTAAAAGACCTGCGCGACGGCAGCTACACGTTCATCAGCAGCGTAGATGGGCTGCAGCAGGCCCATCGCCTCCAGTTCGATGCTCGTACCATGATCACCGAAGCATCCCCCAGCTTCAGCTGGATCGTCTTCTGGTCGCGGGCTGCGCTGATGCCAGGAGCGCCCGAAGGCTTTACCGAAAGCACGACCACCCAAGAAAACGAGGGCGGGCTCTATCGGTGGAGCGAGGACGGCGGCTTGGAAGTTGTATCCCTCAATTCTCAGCCGACGCTAGTCACCAAATACGAGGAAACTAAGTTGGCGCCGCGTCAGGTGTCAGACGATGGGCTTCGGGTGTTCTTCCAGGCGACCACCGGCGTCTACCTCTGGGAAGGCGACCAAACGGCTCCGGTTTCGGTTTCCGAACTCGATGACACTGTGAAGCCGGCCACTCTGTTCGCGTCGAGCCGCTCGGGCCGGTATGTGTTTTTCACGTCGACCCGTCTAACTCCCGACGCGCCGGAAGAAGGACTGTCCCTCTATCGCTACGACGTCGAGACCCAAACTCTTGAGCTCGTATCGGCAGTGGGCTCTCCCGCCACGGTCCCCTCACGCCTCCTGGGCGCGAGTGAAGACGGCTCGACGGTGTACATCATCCCCGGCGCAGGTGGAGCGACGAAGGTCTGGAGGAATGGACAGCTATCCACCCTCCCCCCGCCGATCGAAGGCCCGACCGGCGGCGGCCCGGGAAAACTGCAGGTCAGCCCTAACGGACGTTACGCCGGTATCTACCAATATGGAAACATCTATCTCTACGACGCTGAGACCCAGGAATTGAGCTGCGCTTCCTGCGAAGCAGGTTCCCCGACCTTCAGTGCCTCCACGCCGACGGCTACCGAAAGCTACGAGAGGTACGGCAGCGTCCGTGCTCCCCAGTGGGTGGGAGATGAAGGGCAGGTGTACTTCACCACCCCGGCTTCTCTGGTTCCCGAGGACGTCAATGGGGTCAAGGACGCCTATGAATTCCAAGATGGAAGTCCGCACCTCATCTCGCCCGGCAACGCGGCAAATGAGGCCACCTTCCTGGATATGAGTGGTGAGGGCCAAGATGTCTACTTCCTCACCAGTCAGGCGTTGGTGGCGCGCGACACGAACCGTTCCGCTGACATCTACGACGCGCGCCCTGGTGGCGGGTTCCCGGTTCAGAACATGGTGCCGTCACCGCCCTGTGCGGGCGAAGCCTGCCAAGCCCCTGCGGGGGCAGCGCCGGCCCCCGCCGCCGCTGGCAGCGAAGCGGTCACCGCCATTCCCTCGAAGAAGCACAAGAAGGCGAAGCGGTGCAAGGGCAAGCAACGAACCTCCGGAAAGAAGGCACGAAAAGCGTGTCACTCATCCCGGCACGGCGCAAGCAAGGGGAAGCGACGGTGATTCGGCTCCGAGCGGCTGTCCAGCGTCCACAAATTCATCTCTCGGCAAAAAGGACTGACATGAAGCGCTTCATCGCGATGGTGTGTGGGGTTACCGCGACCCTGATGCTCGGCTTCTCGAGTTTGCACGCCACGGTGCCATCGGCCCGGGCCAACCTCGAGTTCGATGCAACCTCGGTGTCGCTGACCTCGCCGGACGGGAACTTCCAGCACCTCTCAGGCGCACATCCGGACCTCGCGTTCTCGTTCAACCTTCCACGTATCCCGGACCTGCCTCCTGAGGCCGGCAACCTCGAACTACCGACGGAGGCAGCACGGAGCGTCAACCTCCAGTTGCCGCCCGGCTTCGTCGGCAATCCGACCAGTATCCCGACCTGCCCGCTGGAAAAATTCTACGACGCGCTTGTTACCGCGGCTACGCATTGCCGGCCTTCGACGCAGGTGGGCTGGGTGGAAGTGCATGCCGGGAACAACGACGGAACCGAAGAAGTCTTCACCGGCATTTACAACCTCGCGGTAGGGCCGGAAGCGCCGGCCCGTTTCGGCTTCCTCTACTTGGGCGTTCCGGCATTCATCTCGGCGGGGGTCCGTCCCGACGACTACGGGATCGATTCAGGCTCGAAAAACACGCCGCAGGCGGTCGCCGTCCTCGACTCAACGGTGCATCTCTGGGGCGTCCCGGCGGATCCCGTTCATGACATGGAACGCGCGGCATACGGTAGCCCCGTCCTTCCCTTTAAAGGCGGCGAACCCCCGACCCCTAGCGAAGGCGAGCTGAAGCCCTTCCTTCGTAATCCCACCTCGTGTGGCGGGGCGGCAACTTTCACCGCTGAAATCGACTCCTATGAGAATCCCGGAGTCTTCGATGTGGTGCCGCTGGATGGCGAAGCGGACGGCACGCCATTCGCCTTCGAACGCTGCCAGGACCTGCATTTCGATCCGACGATGTCGGTGAGCACCACGAGCGCGTCGGCGGATTCGCCCACCGGCCTGGCGGTGGATATCAACGTCCCCCAAAACGAAGCGCCCTACGGCCGCTCGACCTCCGACGTGCGCAAGGTCGTCACGACGCTCCCGGCGGGCATGTCGGTCTCGGACTCCTCCGCGCAGGGCCTCGGCGCCTGCTCAACCTCGCAGATCGGCATCGGCACCAACGACGCGCCGACCTGTCCCGACTCAGCCAAGATCGGCACGGTCAAGATCGACACGCCGCTGCTGGATGAAGAACTCGACGGCGGGGTCTACCTTGCCAAGCAGAACGAGAACCCGTTCGGCACCACCCTCGCCCTCTATATGGCGGTCAAGGGTCCGGGCTTCTACCTGAAGCTGCCGGGCCGGGTCGACGCCGACCCGCAGACGGGCCAGCTGACGACCACCTTCGACAACACTCCCCAGCTGCCCTTCGAACACCTGAAGCTGGAGTTGAAGGCGGGGTCGCGAGCGCCGCTGACGACGCCGCGCAAGTGCGGCACCTATGCGGTGAAGAGCGAAATCGTACCCTGGTCGGGCACCGCCCCGGTGCAGACCGAATCCAGCTTCGAGGTCTCCGGAGGTTGCGGGGGCGGGTTCTCGCCGCACCTGAAAGCCGGCACCTCTGATCCTGCCGCCGGCAAAAGCTCCCCCTTCACCCTCCAGGTCACCCGCGAAGACGGCGAACAGAACCTCGCCGCCCTCGACGTCACCCTGCCCGAAGGCCTGCTG
>DASTGL010000406.1:0-4229 GCA_035719145.1 Solirubrobacterales bacterium | reverse complement strand
AGGTAGGCGACGAAGCGCCCGCGGGTCGCGTCCAGGACCCGGCGGAGGATCTCGCCGTGGCCGACGTTCTCGCCCGGCAGCACCGCCCGCACCCGCTCCGGATGGCGCTCGGCGTAGCGTTCGACGATCTCGCGGGTGCCGTCGGAGGAGCAGTCCTCGCCGATCACCAGCTCGAAATCAAAGGGGGCGTCCTGGATGAGGACGCTCTCGATCGCCTGGGCGACGAACGGGCGATGTTCGAAGGTGCGCATGGCGACGCTGACCAGGGGCGCGGGAGAGGCGCTCACGACTCGAGTCCCTTCTCCAGGTGTTCGAAGCGACCTCCGGGCTGGCCGGCGCCGCGGCGGCGGAAGCGGAGGAAGGCGCCGGGGTCCCAGCGGGCGAGCGTGCGCAGGCTGCCCAGCACCACGTTCCATTCCCGCCGTCGCCAGGCGTTGGCGATCCGCTCGACCAGGGCCTCGCCCTGCTTGGCCCTGGTATTGCGGATCCCGAGCCGCCGCGCCGCCCGCTCCTCCTTGCTGCGCAGCCGCCGCCGCTGACCGTCCAGGACCTCGATCTGGGAGCTGAGGACAAGGCCGGCGTCGCGGGTCGTGTTGTAGCCGTGGCGCCGGTACTCGGTGACGATCGCGTCGTGGCAGCAGACCGGGAACTCGCGCGCGAGCTTCAGGTAGAGCTCGTAGTCGTCGGCAGCACGACGATCCTCGTTGAAGGCCCCGACCGCTTCCAGCGGCGCCCGCCGGTAGACGACCGAGGAACCCGACCAGATGAAGCATTCCTCCAGCAGCTTCAGGTAATGGTCGCGGCTGACCAGAGGCTGGGCGGCTTCGCGGATCACCTTGCCGGTCCGGCCGATGTCGCGCGGACGGCCGGCGGCGAAGGCCGCCTCGGGTGCGGCAAGGAGCTCGCCCATCCCGACCTCGAGCGCGTTCGGCAGCAGCCGGTCGTCGGCGTCGAGGAAGACGATGTAATCGCCGCTGCACTCGGCGAGGCCGCGGTTGCGAGCGGCGGCGACCCCGCGGTTGCGCTGTCGCAGCCGCCGCACCCCTGGATAGCGGCCCGCGACTTCATAGCTGTTGTCCTCGGAGCCGTCGTCGACCACGATCAACTCCAGAGCGGGCCAGGTCTGAGCGAGGACGCTCTCGATCGCTTCGCCGAGGTAGGGGCCCTGGTTCCAGCAGGGAATGACGACCGAGACCAGCGGTTCCCCGCACAGCCCCTCTCGCCGACGCAGCCGCGCGGTCCCGATCCTGGCTCGGCGCCCATCGCCGAGCACCGCTTGAAGCGCCAGGTCCAACTCCTGACCCCCCGCCAACGCCGCCAGGTTGGCGCCGACGCGGAAGCCGGAATCAGCCCCCGCCGGCCCGTCGAACATGGCGGCGACGCCGGGGCGCTCGACTCCGACCTCTGCCCGGCCGATCAGGCGGTCCTCCTCGAGAAGGTGAACGGCGGCGACCGATGCGCCCTCCGGCACCACCCATCCCGCCAAGCGCAGGTCATCCGGCTCGACCGTCGCGCCGACCTCCGGATAGTCGATGCGCCATCCCCGCACCCCCGTTGGCAGCGGACACTCCTCGATCGCGACGATTTCGAGAGGGCGGGCGCTCAACGATTACCGAACAGGCGGCTGAGCAGACCGCGCCGCCTGATCTCCAGCACGATGGAAGCGATCGGCGCCTGCTTCCCGTCGACGAGACCTCGAACCGCCAGCTCGTGCCGCCCTTCGCCGCTCCCTTGAACGACGAGACGAAAACCGGCCGTCCCAGCTCCCGGGGTATTGGGATAGGCGCTGGCGACTCCCGGCCGCTCGATCTGGACCGGCGTCTTCGCGATCACCTCGCCGGCGGCAAGGACCTCGACCGCCTCGATCGGCTTCTCCTTGCCGACTGCCCAGCCGACGATCTTCAGCGCGTTGTCAGCGAGCTCTTCTCCACTTGCCGGGTTGTCCAGGTGTGCTTTGCGCAGACCCTGGTCCGGGTCTGCCAAAGAGACGTCGACAACGCGGATGCTCTCCCGTCGTGCCATTGCGGGATTGTAGCCTCGGCTTGCGTCTTTCCAGGACTTTCGTCGGCGCGGGCGGCGGCTCGCGCGCGGCGCCCGCCCCTCGACGAAGAAGCTCTCCTCCTCGCGGTTGTCGAGCTCGACGATCTCCGGGGTGCCGCTGGCGGTGACGCCGAAGGAGCAAGCGCGGACATCGGTGAAGCCGGCCTTCTCCAGCAGCTCGAGCGCGAAGTCGGCGGTAAACAGCGAGCGCGACCAGCCGTACCAGAGCATCTGCACGGCGAAGCGCCCGCCCAGGCTCCGGACCTCCTCCGGCGCGACCTTGAAGTAGCTCTCGTCGCCGGCGCGGTAAGCCTCGATGCCGCGGTCGAGGTCGGGCAGCGCCAGCCGCAGCGTCCCGCCCGGCGCCAGCACCCGACGCAGCTCTTCCAGCACCGGCACCAGCTCGGGGTATGGGAACTCGGGCAGGGCGTGGATGCTGACCGCATAGTCGACGCTGGCGGTCTCCAGCGGCAGCCCCTCGCGGATGTCGGCGACGAGGTCGACGTGGTCGCCCGCCTTGACGTCGGAGTTGATCCAGCCGGGTGCGACGTGGTCGCCGCACCCCCAGTTCAGTCGTCTCATGCCACCTCCTCCAAGAGCCTGCCCAGCACCTTGCCGGACTCGAAGTGCTCGACGGCGATCTCGCGGGCGGCGCGGGCGTGGCGCTCGGGGTCCGCCTGGATTGCCTCCACCCCCGCCTTCGCCCCGGCAAGGTCCGAGAAGGCGAGCAGCCCCTCGCCGGTCGGGTAGCGCTCACTGAAGCCGGTGTCCTGCGCCAGCACCGGCTTGCCGCTGGCCAGGTAGGCGAGGCTGCGCTCGCTGAACCAGCCGCTGCGGGTCTCGACGTAGATCCCCTTCGCGACCATCAGCTCGGCCAGCGAGCCTTGGATATAGCGGCGGTAGCTCTCGAGGTCGCCGGCGACGACAGCGGGGTCGACCAGATGCCAGCCGTTCTCCACCAGGGCCTCGCGGTCGGCGGCATCCGCCGGATCGATGTCCAGCGCCAGCTCCAGCTCGGCGTCCGCTTCCCGCGGCAGCGTCACCAGCTTGCGCAGCTCGTGAGCCCGGAGCCCGTAGCGACGGCCTTCGAATTCGACCGGGTCATAGGGACCGCGCCAGGAGCCGACGCTGGTGAACCGATCGCCGCCGGGCACCGCCGGCCATCGGTCGAGGACGATCGGGTGCGGCGTCTTCACCCAGTCGATCCCGCAGCCGGGGACTCCGCAGTCCGGCTCGCCGATCCGCTCGCCGACGGTGACGTAAGCGTCATGGCCGACGAAGAGGTCGGCGAGGCCGAGCGCCCGCCACATCTGCCCGAAGCCGGGGTCGATGTCGAGGAAGGCCTTGCGGGGGGCGGCGTCCAGCAGATCGGGATCGGTGACGAACCCCATCACGTTCAGCAACAGGGTCGAGTCCCTCAACCACTCGATCGCCCGCTGGCGCGGGCGCCCGACGGTCCCGTCGTCGAGAAGCAGCGAATAGGACTCGCCGAGCCCAGCGGCATCCATCACCTCGACAAGCCAGCGCGCGCAGCGCTCGCGCTGAGCCGGGTCGGGCACCATCTCGGCGCTGAGGCGGTCGAGGAAGAGCACCTCGCAGCCGAGCGCCTGGAAACCCTGCAGGTAGCCGAGCAGAGCCCAGGCATGCCCCCCGTAACCGGGACGCTGCGCCAGCGCGCCGCCGACGGCCACCCGCTCCACCGCGGCCGGCTACCCCTCCGGCGCCAGCGCCAGCGTCGGCTCGTAGCCGAACTCGGTCAGCACCGGATCGAGCACCTCGGCGCACACCTGTGCCAGCTCGGGCGAGAGGTCACGCTGCCAGCGCCCGATCGACTCTGAGGCCTTGCTGGTCGTGCGGTGTTCGTCGAGTGACTCTTTCTCGGCTCGCGCCAGCACCGCGGCCACCGAGTCATCGCCGGCGTCGAGGCCCAGGTAGCCCATCATCGCGGCCAGCGTCTCAGCTGGCTCCTGGATCAGATCCTCGTAACGCACGAGGTGAGCCTCCCCGCCGCGTTCGCGCATCCGCCGCAGCAGCCGTTTGGCCGAGTTGGCGACGGTGGTTTCGACGTACTCAGCGTCGCTGCCGACGTCGGCGCGGCCGAACGCCTGGTAGCCGCGCTTCTGGTTGAAGGCGATGACCGAGCAGAGCATGTCGCGGAAGTCACGGACCAGGATCACCTCGCGCGCACC
>DASTGL010000405.1:0-8578 GCA_035719145.1 Solirubrobacterales bacterium | reverse complement strand
GCTCTACAACTACTTCGGCAACAAGGAGCGGCTCTACATCGCCTGCATGGAGCGGGCGGGTGATGCGCTGATCAACACGGTCGCCGAGTCGGTCGGCGAGAGCGCCAACCCGGGCGACGCGCTCGGGGCCGGCGTCCGCGCCTTCTTCGAGTTCCTCGACACCGACCGGGCCGCCTGGGCGGTCCTCTTCGACGAGACGCTCCCCCACGGCGGCGAGGTCTTCGACCGCGTCGCCGCCTACCGCGGCCAGATCATCGACCTCGTCTCGGCGACGCTCGTCCCGCAGCTGCCGGACCGCCGCCGGGTCAAGGTCGAAATCGAGGCCCTCTCCACCGCTCTGCTGGGCGCCGCCGAGGCGCTCGCCCGCTGGTGGCTGCGCACCGAGGCGATCTCCGCCGAGGACGCGGCCGAGCTCCTCGTCTCCACCGTGGAGCCGGGGCTGCGCAACCGCACCACCCCTACTTCGACTGCCAATCCCCAAGGAGGACCCTCCCCCAGATGAACGCCAAAACCCGCAAAGTCGCCGTCGTCGGCGGCAACCGGATCCCCTTCGCCCGCTCCAACAGCGTCTACTCCCACGCCAGCAACCAGGACATGCTGACCGCGGCGCTCGACGGGCTGATCGATCGCTACGGCCTGCAGGGCGAGACCCTCGGCGAGGTCGCCGGCGGCGCCGTCCTCAAGCACTCGCGCGACCGCGACCTCACCCGCGAGAGCGTGCTCAGCACCCGCCTCGCCCCCGAGACCCCCGCCTACGACGTCCAGCAGGCCTGCGGCACCGGCCTGGAGACGACGATCCTGGTCGCCAACAAGATCGCCCTCGGCCAGATCGATTCCGGCATCGCCTGCGGCGCCGACACCACCTCCGACGCGCCGATCGCCCTCAACGAGGGCCTGCGCGAGACCCTGCTCGAGGCCAACCGCGAGCGCTCGACCGTCGGCAAACTCAAGCAGCTGACCAAGGTCCGCCCCGGCCACATCGTCCCGGCGATCCCCCGCAACGAGGAGCCGCGCACCGGCCTCTCGATGGGCGAGCACTGCGCGATCATGGCGACCGAATGGGAGGTCGGCCGCGAGGAGCAGGACGAGCTCGCGGTGAAGAGCCACAAGAACCTCGCCGCCGCCTACGACCGCGGCTTCTTCGAAGACCTGATCACCCCCTACATCGGCCTGGACCGCGACCAGAACCTGCGGCCCGACTCAAGCCTCGAGAAGCTGGCGAAGCTGAAGCCGGTCTTCGGCGGCCCCGAGGGGACGATGACCGCGGCCAACTCGACCCCGCTCTCCGACGGCGCCTCGGCCGTGCTGCTCGCCTCCGAGGAGTGGGCGAAAGAGCGCGACCTGCCGATCCTCGCCTACGTCACCGAGGCGCAGACCGCCGCCGTCGACCACGTCCACAAGCGCGAAGGGCTGCTGATGGCGCCGGCCTACGCGATGCCGCGGATGCTCGACCGCGCCGGGCTGGAGCTGCAGGACTTCGACTACTACGAGATCCACGAGGCCTTCGCCGCGCAGGTTCTCTGCACGCTGAAGGCCTGGGAAGACAAGGAGTTCTGCGCCGAGAAGCTGGGACGGAAAAAACCGCTCGGCCCGATCGACCGCAAGAAGCTCAACGTCAACGGCGGCTCGCTGGCGGCCGCTCACCCGTTCGCCGCCACCGGCGGGCGGATCGTCGCCAGCCTCGCCAAGCAACTGAACGAAGACGGCAAAGGCCGCGGCGTGATCAGCATCTGCGCCGCCGCCGGCCAGGGTGTCGTCGCAATCCTCGAGGCCCCGGGAGGTGCCAAGTAACGATGGCTGACCGCTACTCGCAACTCGTCAACGCGCCGCTCGTCGGCACCGTCGCCAAGCAGCTCGGGCTGCCGCAGCCGGTCTCGCTCGACCGCTACCGAGAGGGGCAGCCGACCATCGCCGGCCCGGTCCTCGCCGACGGCGCCCCCGCCGGCCGGCTCGGCAAAGCCGTCGCCAAAGTCCTCGACAGCATCGGCGCCGAACGCGCCGGCGCCGAGGGCAAGGCGAAGGCGCTCGTCTTTGACGCCACCGGGATCGCCGACTCGACCGAGCTGGTCGAGCTGCAGCGCTTCTTCTACCCGGCGGTGCCGCGCCTGCAGCGCAGCGGCCGCGCGATCGTGCTCGGCACCCCGCCCTCCGAAGCCGGCTCGATCCCCGCCCACACCGCCCAGCGGGCCCTGGAGGGCTTCACCCGCTCGCTCGGCAAGGAGATCGGCGGCAAGGGCTCGACGGCGCAGCTCGTCTACGTCGAACCGGGCGCCGAGGACCAGCTGGAGTCGACGCTGCGCTTCCTCCTCTCGCCGAAATCCGCCTACGTCTCCGGCCAGGTGATCCACATCGGCAAAGGCGTCGCCCCTAGCCCGAAAATCGACTGGGAGCAACCCCTCGCCGGCAAGGTCGCCCTGGTAACCGGCGCCTCGCGCGGCATCGGTGCCGCGATCGCCAACACGCTGGCGCGCGACGGCGCCGAAGTCGTCGGCCTCGACATCCCGCCGATGGCCGATGACCTCAAGGCCGTGACCGGCGCGATCGGCGGCCGCTCGATCGAGCTCGACATCACCGCCGACGACGCTCCTGAGGCGATCGCCGCCGAGCTCAAAGACGGGGTCGACGTCGTCGTCCACAACGCCGGCGTGACCAAAGACCGGACGATCGCGAAGATGCCCGAAGAGCGCTGGGCGCAGCTGATGGAGATCAACCTCTCCTCGGAGGAGCGGATCAACGACGCCCTGCTCGGCGCGAAACTGCTGAACGGCAACGGGCGGATCGTCTGCGTCTCCTCCATGTCCGGCATCGCCGGCAACTCCGGCCAGACCAACTACGCCGCCTCCAAGGCCGGGGTGATCGGGATGGTCGAAGCGATGGCGCCGGAACTGGCGAAACGCAAAGCGACGATCAACGCGGTCGCGCCGGGCTTCATCGAGACCCAGATGACCGCGGCGATGCCGATCGGCCCGCGCGAAGCCGGCCGCCGGCTCTCCAGCCTCTCGCAGGGCGGGCTGCCGGTCGACGTCGCCGAGACGATCGCCTGGTTCGCCAGCCCCGCCTCGACCGGCGTCAACGGCAACACGGTCCGCGTCTGCGGCCAGAACCTGCTGGGGGCATAGCCACGATGGCGAAGACCCTCGACAGCTCCCCCAGCATCCTGCCGCTCTACGCGCGGGCGGCGCTGCCGATGATCCCCGGCGCCTCGCTGCTGCCGTTCGTCCCGGGCGGCGGCGGCGAGATCCCCGAGGGGCTCGACCTCGAGCTGGCCGGGGTTAAGGCGGAGGCGGCCGACGTCGCCGCCTACGCCAGGGTCTGCGGCTTCGCCCTCCGCGACACCCTCCCTCCGACCTACCCGCACATGCTCGCCTTCCCGCTGCACATGGCGGTGATGAGCGACGGCTCCTTTCCGTTCGGCGCGGTCGGCCTCGTTCACGTCGAGAACTCGATCGCCCAGAAGCGACCGATCGGGATCGACGAGGAGATGACGATCCGGGTGCGGCCGACGCAGCTGCAGCCGCATCCGAAAGGCAAGACCTTCAGCCTGGAGACCAAGGTCCTGGTCGACGGCAAGATCGTCTGGGAGAGCACCAGCACGATGCTGCGCCGCGGCAAGCCGAACGGCGACTCCCCGAAAGGCAAGAGCGGCAAGAGCTTCGACTCGCTCGACACCGACGCCCCCTCCAGCGCCGAATGGAAGCTGCCCGGCGACCTCGGGCGCCGCTACGCAGGCGTCTCCGGCGACCGCAACCCGATCCACATGCACTCGCTGACCGCGAAGCCGCTCGGCTTCCCCGGGGCGATCGCGCACGGGATGTGGACGAAGGCGCGGGCCCTGGCCCAGCTCGAATCCGAGCTGCCCGACAGCTTCGAGGTCGAGGTGCGCTTCCGCAAGCCGGTCCTGCTGCCGGCCCGCGTCCTCTTCGCCGAGCGCAAAGAAGGCGACGAGATCCTCTTCGCCCTCCGCGACGCCAAGAAGGGCACGCCGCACCTCGACGGCCGCGTGCAACCGCTGACCCAGAGCAAAAAAGCAAAAGAAGCGAAACCCGCCAAAACCACCGGAAGGACCAAGACCAAGTGAGCACCACGACCGAGAACAAGGGGGTGGCGGAGCGCGGGATGGGCTACGGCCTGCGGGCGCTGAACCGCCTCGCCGGCTCCGACCTGCTGGATCGCATCCGCATTCGTAAGCAGGTCGAGAACGCCCTCTTCCAGGGCACCAAGAACGGCTTCCGCACCGCCACCGCGGCCGGGCGCACCTTCAAAGCCGCGCAGTCGCTGGGCAAACCGGCGCGCCAGAAGAAGGGCAAATCGAAAGGCCTCTTCGACCTCACGCCCGATGACGAGCAGCAGATGTTCCAGGAAGGCGGCCGGGCCTTCGCCGAGGAAAAGATCCGCCCGGCGGCGCTCGAGGCCGACGAGAAGCGCGAGACGCCGAAGGAGATCCTCGACCAGGCCACCGAGCTCGGAGTGAACATGCTCGGCGTCCCCGAGGAGCTCGGCGGCGTGATGACCGAGCAGTCGGCCGTGACCAGCGTCCTGATCGGCGAGGCGCTCGCCCACGGCGACATGGGCATCGCCTACGCCGCCCTCGCCCCCGGCGCCGCCGCTACCGCGATCGGACTCTGGGGCAGCGCCGAGCAGGAGGCGACCTACCTGCCGGCCTTCACCGGCGAGGACGTCCCCGCCGCGGCCCTGGCGATCCTCGAGCCGCGGCCGCTGTTCGACCCCTTCGAGCTGGAGACGAAGGCGAAGCGCAAAGGCGACGAGTGGGTCCTGACCGGGGCCAAGTCGCTGATCGCCCGCGCCACCGAGTGCGAGCTCTTCGTCATCGCCGCCGACGCCGAGGGCATCGGCCCGGCCCTGTTCGTGGTCGAGTCCGTCGCCAAAGGGCTGACGGTCGAGGACGAGCCGGCGATGGGCCTCCGGCCCGCCGCCACCGGCCGCCTGCTGATCGACAAAGTCAAACTGCCGGCGAGCGCACTGCTCGGCGAGGGCGAGGCGAGCGCCAAGGACTACGCCGCCTGCGTCAACCGCGCGCGGATCGCCTGGTGCGGGCTCGCGACCGGGACCGCCCAGGCGGTGCTCGACTACGTGATCCCCTACGTCAACGACCGCCAGGCGTTCGGCGAACCGATCTCCAACCGCCAGGGCGTCGCCTTCGCGGTCTCCGACATCGGCATCGAGCAGAACGGGATGCGGCTGGCGACCTACCGGGCGGCGAGCCGCGCCGACCGCGGCGAGAGCTGCGCCCGCGAGGCCGCGCTGGCCCGCCGGCTCTGCTCCCAGAAGGGGATGAAGATCGGCTCCGACGGCGTCCAGCTGCTCGGCGGCCACGGCTTCGTCAAGGAGCACCCGGTCGAGCGCTGGTACCGAGACCTGCGAGCTGCGGGCGTGATGGAGGGCGCCCTGCTCGTCTAGTGGCGACTTCCTCTCGCATACCGAGAGCAAATCGACCCGCCTAAGACGAGCGAAAAGGAAGAAACATGACGATCAACCTCGAGATACCGAAGAAGTTCAAGCCGCTGGCGAACCAGGCAAACCAGGTCGCCACGGAGGTGTTCCGCCCGATCTCGCGCAAATACGACGAGGCCGAGCACAGCTACCCGAAAGAGCTCGACATGCTCGCCTCCCTGATCGACGGGATGAACGAGGGCTCCGACATCGGCGGCGCCGGTGCGGCCGGCGTGCGGCGCGAGAAAGGCGCCGACGGCGAGAACCGCAACGGCTCCAACCTCTCCACCGTGCTCGGGATCATCGAGCTCTGCTGGGGCGACGTCGGCCTGCTGCTCTCGATGCCGCGCCAGGGCCTCGGCAACTCGGCGATCGCCTCGGTGGCGACCGAGGAGCAGCTGAAGACCTACGGCGGCAAGTGGGCGGCGATGGCTATCACCGAGCCCGAAGCCGGCTCGGACTCCGCCGCGATCCGCGCCACCGCCGAGCTCGACGGCGACGAGTACGTCTTGAACGGCGAGAAGATCTTCGTCACCTCGGGCGACCGCGCCGACCTGATCGTCGTCTGGGCGACCCTCGACCGCTCCAAGGGGCGGGCCGCGATCAAGTCGTTCATCGTCGAGCGCGACAACCCGGGCCTGAAGCTCGACCGGCTCGAGCACAAGCTTGGGATCCGCGCCTCGGACACCGCCAACTTCACCCTGCAGAACTGCCGGGTGCCGAAAGAGGCGCTGCTCGGGGACCCGGAGGTCAAGGAGAAGGGTTTCGCCGGGGTGATGGAAACGTTCGACAACACCCGGCCGCTGGTCGCCGCGATGGCCGTCGGCGTCACCCGCGCGGCCCTCGAAGAGACCCGCAAGCAGCTGAAAGCCGCGGGCGTGAAGATCGACTACGACAAGCCCGCCCTCTCCCAGCACGCCGCCGCAGCGCGCTTCCTCGAGATGGAGGCCGACTACGAGGCCGCCTGGCTGCTCACCCTCCAGGCCGCCTGGATGGCCGATAACTCGAAGCCGAACTCGCTGCAGGCTTCGATGGCCAAGGCGAAGGCGGGACGCACCGGCGTCGACGTCACCCTCGGCTGCGTCGAGCTCTGCGGCTCGGTCGGCTACGGCGAGAACGAGTTGCTGGAGAAGTGGGCCCGCGACTCGAAGATCCTCGACATCTTCGAGGGCACCCAGCAGATCCAGCTGCTGATCGTCGCGCGGCAGCTGCTGAAGAAGACGTCGGCCGAACTTCGGTAGCCAGATAGGCAGGGAAAGAGCCCGGTACCCCTCCCCCAGAGACCGTCGCGCAGCTGGGGCGGGATGCCGGGCTCACTTGTGGTCTTTGGAGCCTCTGGGGGACGGGCACCGGGCTCTTCCTACGTTCGCCGGAACCGGACATAGACTCGCCCCGGTTTGGCCAAGAAGTCGGATATCAAGCAGTTCAGGCAGGCGTGCACCGAGCTACGTATGTCGGCGCAGGAACGCCGCAGAGCGAGCCTTGATCTTCACGCCGACAAGCGGATGTCAGGCGTGCACAAGCACATGGACTATGGCGATCTACTGGCCTGGTTGCGACAATGGAGACAGGAGCACTGATGGCAACTGTTGTCGCCCTAGATTCCTCGCCTGCGAATGTCCTGCGGTCCATGCGCGGGGCGATCGTCGATGCGCGCCTCGGATATCCGGAGGTCCTGCACATTGAGATCAAGGACTCGGCAGGCGAAAAGTGGCAACTTGCTACCCAGGACGCCGAGTGGACGCCGACCGATCCAGATGATCTAGTCGGTCGCTCCATCGAGGACGCTCAGATCGACGAGGAGAGCGGTGAGCTCCGCTGCAAGCTCTCAGATGGCTCTCTTCTAGATGTAAAGCCTGCTCGTAAGCAGGCTGACGATGATCCTCCGAACTGGGAGCTCATTACCCCCGGAGGAGTTCTCTTGGAGTTTGGCCCGGGCCTGCGTTGGCAGATAAGTAGCGCTGACGAACCGACTTCATCTCGGCGCTGACCAGCTTGCCGCCTGAGTCTCGCTTGCGCTCATGAATCTGATCGAGGACTTGATGGAACGATCCCCGGCCTCGCGGCTGGGGATTGTTGCTATCGATACCGAGGGGAACCGGAGGGATTGGTACTTCGGGGAACTGGTTGCTAAATCAGCCGGGCTTTCTGGGGCGTTTGCTGCTCGTGGGGTTGAGCGCGGGGATGTGGTGATGACGCTGGTGGGGAACCGGATCGAGTGGGTGCTTTCGCTGCTTGCCTGTTGGCGGATGGGGGCGGTGGCTTTGCCTTGCAACACGATGTTGCGGCGGCATGACCTGGAGCATCGGGTCGCTGCCGCTGATCCGAAGCTTTGCGTTGGTGAGGAGGGGCTGCTGGCGGAGATGCCCGATGGGGTGCCGGTGATGACGATGGCTGATGTTGCTGCGGTGATGGATGAGGATCGGCCGCAGGAGACCCCGGCGGCGGTCGAGGAGATGGACGCGGAGGACGCGGCGTTGATCGTCTTCACCTCGGGCACTACGGGCGAGCCGCGGGGGGTTGTGCATGCCTACCGCTACCTGATGGGGCAGCAGGTCCAGGCGGAGCACTGGTTCGGGTCGCGGAAGGGCGACCTCGCCTGGTGCACCACCGCAACCGGGTGGTCGAAGTCGGCGCGGAACGTCTTCTTGGCGCCTTGGATCACCGGCGCCGCTGCGGTGATCCACGACGGGCGCTTCGATCCGGCCGAGCGGCTCGACTTCGCCGAGACGCTGGGGGTCAACGTCCTCTGCCAGGCCCCGACCGAGTACCGGATGCTGGCCCGGCGCACTCAGCTGCGACCGCTGCCGGCGCTGCGGCGGATGGTCTCGGCCGGCGAGCCGCTCGATCCGGAGACGATTGCCGCCTTCAAGGAGGCGACTGGCCTGGAGCCCGCCGACGGCTACGGCCAGACCGAGACCGGCCACGTCACCGCCAACCTGGTCGGCGAGCCGGTGCGGCAGGGGTCGATGGGCAAACCGCTGCCGGGGATGGAGGTCCGGATCGTCCCCGGCGAGGAGGCGGACGGCTCCGAGGTCGGCGAACTGCAGCTACGCCCCGCCTCCTCCCCCACCTTCTTCTCCCGCTACCTCGACGGCGAGCGCTTCGAGGGCGAGTGGTGGCAGAC
>DASTGL010000404.1:0-3920 GCA_035719145.1 Solirubrobacterales bacterium | reverse complement strand
CGCTGACGGTCTTCAACGGCCCGGCCCTGGCCACCGGCCCGAGCGTCGTCCTCCACGCCCGCACCCTGGTGCCCACTCCGGAGACCTACGCGATCCTCGTCCCGATCGAACGCCTCCGCGGCGGCTTCCGCTACCGGGCGCGGCTCGAGCTGCCCCCGATCGCCGGAGGGCTCGGGGTCCTCACCCACATCGACGCCAAGATCGGCCGCCGCTACATGTTCGAAGGGCGGGCGCGCAGCTACGTCAGCG
This sequence comes from Solirubrobacterales bacterium, assembly GCA_035719145.1. Taxonomy (GTDB): domain Bacteria; phylum Actinomycetota; class Thermoleophilia; order Solirubrobacterales; family 70-9; genus VAYN01. Next base: position 3,671 of record DASTGL010000404.1, on the reverse strand, counting down.
CCCGCTGCAGCGACAACGTCCTGCAGACCCGGGGCAGCTTCACCTTCGCCGGCGGCACCGAAATCGCCGGGGTTATCGAAAAGTTCTGCGCCGACAAGTAGCGGGGTTCCGGGATGAGTGGGCCGTGTTGGGCTCGAACCAACGACCTTGAGATTAAGAGTCTCCTGCTCTACCAACTGAGCTAACGGCCCGGGGACGGGCAAGTATAGGAAGGTCGGGCCGCTTGGGTGAAGGGCAGCCCGCGCCGCGCTTATTCGCCGAGGCCGGCGCCAGTGCCGAAGGTGCCGCCGAGCGAGTTCGACGGGCTCTGCAGGGCTTCCGGGTTGCCTTCTTTGTTGCCTTTAGCCGCGGCTTTTTCGGCTGCTTCCGCCTGCTTGCGCCCTTGCTGAAATTTTTCCGCGTTCTTCCTCACTTCTTCCATCTGTTTGTCCAGTTCTTCGCGTTCGAATTTTTCGCGGGTCAGCTTCGCGGCTTTGGCCTGGGCGGCTTCGGCGGCTTTGTAGTCGCCGGTGAAGTAGGTGTAGAGAGCGAGGGTGCTGTAGGAATTCAGCGAAGGCCGTTGTTCGGCGACGATCTTCTGCGCTTCGGTCGCTGCTTCTACGTTGCGCTGAGCCTCCCCATAGGTACGCGCCCCTTCGGCCAGCGAGAGCAGCGCCGGGGCGATCAGCTGGGCGGTGCCGGCGTTTGGTTCCTTCGTCGCATCGAGGTATTCCGACCAAGCAGAGCTCCCGAGTTCGTACTGCTGCAGAGCGTTCAGCAGATCTTCTCGTTCAGGTTCAAGCGAGACCAGTGAGTTACCGGCGGTGACGCGGGCGCGGGTCAACGCCATCAGCAGCTCCGGATCTTCCGGTTCTTTCTTCAGTTTCGCTTCCAGCCGCTGGGCCTGTTCTTCGTAGGGCTTGGCGGCTTCTCCCGAGCTGCTGCTGCCGTTGCCGCCGAAGAGTTCGCCGATGTTGACCGAGCCGACGACGAGGAAGAGGCTGAGGCCCATCAGCACCGCGAGCATCGCGTAGACGACCTTCACGGCAGTCTTCCGCCGCCCCCTCTGGAGGTCGAAAAGCATCCGGTGCTGCTTGCCGTCCTGCGCCATCCTCTCCCTCTCTGCTGCTCTACTCCTGCGGTGAGGGCGTGGCCATGCCGCTTCCTTCGCGCGGTCTGCCCAACACCCGTGCCAGGACGATACTCAACTCATACAGAGCAAGTAGCGGGACCATCTCCAGCAGCATCGAAACCGGGTCCACTCCGGGCAGCGCGGCGGCGACGATCGAGATCACCAGATAGGCGTAGCGGCGGTTCTTGCGCAGCTGCTCGACGCTGACGATCCCGAGCCGGGTGACCGCGATGATCACCAGCGGCATCTGGAAGACCAGGCCGCAGGCGATCTCGGTCATCGAGAAGAAGCTGTAGTAGTCGCGAGCCCGCAGCTGGACGTTGAACTGGTCGTCGTTGAAGTTGAGCAGGAAGTGGACGGCAGCCGGCATGACGACGAAGTAGGCGAAGGCGAGGCCGGCGAAGAAGAGGAACGGGAAGAGCAGCAGCAGCGGCAGCACCGTCCGCTTCTCGGCGTCGCTGAAGGCGGGAAGGATGTAGGCGTAGAGCTGCCAGAGGACGATCGGCAGCGAGAGCACGATCGCTCCGTAGGCGGAGACGGTGAGGGTGGTCGTGAACGGCTCGGTCACCCCGAAGGTGATCAGCCGGTCGTGATTGCCGGGCAAGGGTCCCTGGGCGATTTCCAGCAGCAGGTGGTTCTGCCAGAAGCAGAGCGCCAGGGCGACGCCGAGGACGCCGATGCAGACGATAAGCCGCGCGCGCAGCTCGTCGAGGTGCTCAACCAGGGTCAGCCGGTCTTCGTGGGAGACCGGCTTTACGCGAGGGGGCATCCCCGCGGTGCCTCAGCTCGGCTTGTTGCGGACGACCTCGGCCTCGGCCGGGTCGCCGTGAGCCTTGGCGGGCTCGCTGGGAGCGATTGCCGGCTTGTCGTCGTCCTCGTCTTTGTGCTCGCCGCTGATCGAGCCTTTGAACTCACGGATGCCGTTGCCGAGGCTGCGCCCCAGCTCCGGCAGCCGTTTCGGCCCGAAGACCAGCAGGGCGATGATGAGGACGATCGCGATCTCTGGAAGTCCGATGTTTCCTGGCATCTCGTCCATGGTAACGGTGCCGTCCCGCCCCCGGATCAGTCTCGCCGAGGTTTTAGGAAGCGGGCCGATCAAGAGGACGCATTCCGGGTATAGCCCGGGGATGGCGGCAAGAGACCTGAACGGAGCGGTGGCCCTGGTCACCGGCGCCTCGAGCGGGATCGGCGAGGCGACCGCGCGGATGCTCGCGGCCCGCGGCGCCACGGTGGCGATGGGCGCCCGCCGCACCGACCGGCTCGAGAAGCTGGGTGCCGAGATCGCCGAGGCCGGCGGCACCGCCCTCCCGGTCGAGCTCGACGTCAGCGACCGCGAGGGCGCGGAGGCCGCGGTGGCCCGCACCGTCGAGGAGCTCGGCCGGCTCGACGTCCTCGTCAACAACGCCGGCGTGATGCTGCTGGGGCCGATGCTGGAGGCGCCGGTGGAGGAATGGCAGCGGATGGTCGAGGTCAACCTGCTCGGGCTGATGTACATGACCAAGGCCGCGGTGCCCCACCTGCTCGAGGCCGCTAATGGCGAACGCAGCATTCGAGGCGTCGCCGACGTCGTCAACATCTCCTCGGTCGCCGGCCGGATCGCCCGCCGCAACAGCGGCGTCTACAACGCGACCAAGTTCGGCGTCGGCGCCTTCAGCGAGTCGTTGCGGCAGGAGGTGACGGGGCGCCACGTCCGCGTCTCGCTGGTCGAGCCGGGCGCCGTCGCAACCGAGCTGACCAGCCACAACCGGCCCGAGGTGAGGGAGCAGATCGAAGGCCGGTTCGGCGACATGAAGCGGCTGGAGTCCGAGGACATCGCCGAGGCGATCGAGTTCGTGGTCACGCGCCCACCTCATGTGGCGGTCAACGAGGTCCTAGTCCGCCCCACCGAACAGGAGCAGTGATCAGTCCGGCCCTTCAACTCGGGCCGGCCTAGGAACGACCTTGGTAGGTGAGCGGGCTTAGCTGTAGCGCTGGACGACGCCGTCGGCGACGAGGGCGAGGAGCTGGCGCTGCTCGGGCTCGAAGCTGCTGCGCTCGAGGGCCTGCTTCGCCTCGGCGACGAGCTGCAGGGCGCGGGCGCGGACCCGCTCCAGCGCGCCCGTCGCCTCGATCCGGTCGCAGACGACCTCTGCGGCGGCGGCGTCGAGGGCGTGCAGGTCGACCTCGCGCAGGCCGGGGTCGCTCTCCGCCGCCTCGATCAGCGGCAGCGTGATCGTGCCGTCGAGCAGGTCGGTACCGCGGGCCTTGCCGGTCCGCTCCGGCGGCCCGGAGACGTCGAGAACGTCGTCGAGGAGCTGGAAAGCGAGGCCTACCCCGGCGCCGAACTCGCGCAGCTCGGCGTCGTCGCGGCCGAGCAGGCAGGCGCACTCGAACAGGCGCGCGGTCTTCAGCCGGCAGCGCTCGAGGTAGCGCTCCTCGCTCACCGCGGGGTCGAAGGCGTCGCGGCGCTGCGCCAGCTCGCCCCGGGCGAGGGCGACCGAGGCGTCGGCGAGGAGGGCGACGGAGCGGGCGTCGCCGGACTCGGCGAGCAGCGCGAAGGCGCGGGAGAAGAGCAGGTCCC
>DASTGL010000403.1:0-2508 GCA_035719145.1 Solirubrobacterales bacterium | reverse complement strand
CTTCATGACCAGCGGCATCACGGCCTGGATGCGCTCGAGCCCGTTCTCGAGATTGATGGAGTTGACGAGCGCCGCGCCCGGATACGCCTTGAGCGCCGCCTCGATGACCGGCGCCTCGGTCGCGTCGATCACCAGCGGCGCCTCGACCTTGCCGACCAGGCTGCGCGCCAGCTCAAAGGAGCCGGGATCGCGGCCAAGGCCCGGGCCCAGCACCCCCGCCGCCGCCCGCTCGAAGACCCGCAGCACCGCCTTCTCCGAGGCCGGCACCAGGCAGCCGTCGCCGCCGGGACAGGCAACCGACATCACCTCCGGCTGGGCGATCTCGAAGACCAGGTTGAGATCGGCCGGCACCGCCACCGTCGCGTAGCCGGCCCCGGCCCGGATCGCCGCGAGCGAAGTCATCCGCACCGCCCCGGTCAGCCCGCGCGAGCCGCCGGCAACACCGACCTGGCCGGAGCTGAACTTGGTTGACTGCGCCCCGCGATGCGGCAGAAGACCTAGGACCGCGGGATCGATCTCACCGCCGGCCGCTTCCCCCGGCGCCCCGGCCGGGACCCCGATCGGCGCCACCCGAAGCTCGCCGGTGTGCCACTTCCCCGGCGCGATCCGCTGCCCCAGCTTCGCGGCATGGAAGCTGACGGTGACGTCAGCCTCGACGGCCTCCCCCTCGACCTCACCGCTGGAGGCATCGACCCCCGAAGCGATATCGCAGGCCACCACCCGCGCCCCGCAGCCGTTGATCGCCGCAATCGCACCGGCCGCCGGCTCCCGCGGCGCCCCCTCGAACCCGGTCCCGAAGATCGCATCGACCACTACGCCCGAGCCAGCCAGTCGCCCGGCCATGTCCCTCTCGACAAGCCCCCCTCCGACCCGCTCGAGGTTCACAGCCGCATCCCCCCGCAGCTCCTCCCCCGGCCACAGCATCAGCACCTCAACCTCAAATCCCATCTCGCGCAACAACCGCGCGGCCACAAACCCATCCCCGCCGTTGTTCCCCTTCCCACAAACCACCCGCACCGGCCCCTCAGGCGCCAGCTCGGCCACCACCTCAGCAACGGCCCGCCCAGCAGCCTCCATCAACTCGAGCGACGGCACCCCCCGCTCCTCGATCGCCCACCGATCAACAGCCCGCATCCCCTCGGCATCGAACAGCGGCTTCAACCAATCCCCCATCCCCTCACCCTATGACTTCGGGTAGTCAATGATTCATTGATATTTACTTAATGTCATAGACAAGTGGTCAATGCTACTTTGCAAATATCATGGTCTTTCAAACTCCCTCCCTTCGCGATGAAGAGCTTGAGGTCGTGGCCCTCCTTGCAGTCCAGCGGGAGAAATTGCGCGATCGGATGGCAGAGCCCCGGCGCTGGTCCGGAACCTTGCGCCGGATGGCGTTCGCTAGAGCGGTCCAAGGGTCAAACAGCATCGAGGGATACAACGCATCCTTGGACGACGTCGTCGCTGCCGTGGAGGAAGAACCCACCCTTGGAGCCGAGGAGGAGACCGAGCAGGCCCTGACCGGTTACCGGGACGCGATGACCTACGTCCTGCAGATAGCCGATGACGATGGTCTCGAGATCGACGAGGGCCTCCTCAAGGGCCTCCATTTCATGATGCTCAAGTACGACCTGAAGAAGAACCCCGGACGCTGGCGGCCGGGTCCGATCTTCGTTCACCGCGAAGCAACCGATGAGATCGTCTACGAGGGCCCACCGAGCGAGGAAGTGCCCGGGCTCATCTCGGAAATGCTGCGTGAGCTGAGTCGCGGGGACGGACCCGTCGTTGTGAAGGCCGCCATGGCCCATCTGAACCTGACGATGATTCACCCATTCAGCGACGGCAACGGGCGCATGGCGCGGTGCCTGCAAACCCTCGTTATGGCCCGGGAACGCGTGGTCGCCCCGGTCTTCTCCAGCATCGAGGAGTTCTTGGGACGGAATACGGAGGCCTACTACCAATTGTTGGAAGACGTGGGAGCCGGTGCCTGGAATCCCCAGAGAGACGCCCGACCTTGGGTTCGCTTCTGTCTACGGGCCCACTATCTACAAGCGATTACGACGATGCGCCGCAGGGAAGAGATCGAGCGCCTCTGGAACGCATGCGTCGAGCTGAGCGAGCGCCACCGTCTCCCAGAACGCTGCGCCGCCGGCCTGATGGATGCCGCGCTAGGCGTCCGTATCCGGCGGAAGATCTACCGCTCCTCAGCCGAGGCGGCGACCGGCGAAGAGATCAGCGACCTCACCGCGTCCCGCGACCTCAAGGCTATGGTCGACGCCGAGCTTCTCAATGCCGTGGGCGAGCGCAGAGCCCGCTACTACCTGGGGGCCGAAACCCTGAGCGAGCTGCGTGAAGACATTCGCTCGCAGCGGCCAGCAGAGGCTGCAGATGATCCGTTTGCGATGGTCCGCGAGCGGCGCCAGTTAAAGCTGGCTTGAGCCGTTACTTACTGACGCCGAGAATCAGCTTCGCGGTGGCGAGTTCGCCGGAGGCTTCAGAGCCGATCGCGAG
>DASTGL010000402.1:0-9904 GCA_035719145.1 Solirubrobacterales bacterium | reverse complement strand
GATCTCGTAGCGGTCGCGCATGCCGTAGTTGCGCAGCCGCCGCAGGCGCTCGGCCAGCTCCGCGTCGTCGGTGGTTACGGCACCGGCATCGCCGAGGGCGCCGAGGTTCTTGGTCGGATAGAAGGAGAAGGCGGTGGCGTCGCCGATGCTGCCGATGCGGCGGCCGCGGTGGGCGGCCCCGGCCGCCTGGGCGGCGTCCTCGACGACGAGCAGGTCGGCGGCCGCGGCGATCGACTCGATCGCGTCCATGTCCGCCGGCTCGCCGCGCAAATGGACGGGGACGATCGCTGCGGTGCGCTCGCCGATCGCCGTCTCGACCAGGCTCGGATCGATGTTGTAGGTCTCGTCCAGAACGTCGACCCCGACCGGCTCGGCGCCCGTCCGAGAGACCGCCAGCCACGTGGCGACCCAGGTGTAGGCGGGGACGATCACCTCGTCGCCCGGACCGACCCCCGCTGCCAGCAGCGCCAGCTCGATCGCGCTCATCCCGCTGGCGACGCCGACGCAGTGCCGCGCACCGCAGTAGGCCGCGAAGTCCCGCTCGAAGGCCTCCAGCTCCGGCCCCAGCAGATACCAACCGGACTCGACCGCCCCCGCGACGGCCCGCTCCAGCTCCCCGCCCAGCTCCTCCCGCATCGCCTTGAGGTCTAGAAAGGGGACGGAGACGGCCACGCCCCGACAGTACCCGCCGCCCGCCGCAAGACGCCTCCCTACCCACGACCCCGCCGATTCGTCAGAATGAAGGCCCCACGGGGAGTGGCGCAGTCTGGTAGCGCACTCGGCTGGGGGCCGAGCGGTCGCAGGTTCAAATCCTGTCTCCCCGACTAAGACCTTGCCTCGCATGGCCGCGTGAGGGTCGGAAACCCCAGAAGTTTTTCAATCAATATGGTCCCCTGCCGTCGGTGGGGGAACAATGATTAGACAGGGATCGACGCGGCTTTTCGCTGCCGTGCTCTGCGGGCTGATACTCGTCTGCTCGCTGGCGGCACCGCCGGTTGCCGCCCTGGCGGCCCAGTCCAACTTGCAGCGAGAGCAAAAGCAGGACACCCGTATCCACGATCTGCGCAAGGACGTCGACGAGAACGAAAAGATCATCACGTTCCTGCTCTTCCCCGTCACCGTGCTGGTCGGGATCCTTTCCCTCGGGGGAGCAATTGGTGTTGTTTTCAGTATCCGCGACCAGCGACGGGTCAGCCAGCTTCACGAGCTCAGTGTCGCGGGAGAGATGTCCTCCCAGCGGCGCACCGAGCAGAGCTACAGCACCTTCTTCGAGCAGAGCCAGACGACCCTCTCGCTTGTCAACGAAACCCTGCAGCTCGCCAAGGATGCCACCGACCAGGCGGCCAAAAGCATGGATGACAAAGCGAAGCTGCGGGTCGATGCGATCGAGGAGAAGGCCCAGAAGCTGATACTGGGCCTGTCTCACGAGTTCGACGCGGTGGTCTTCGATCTCGACCGGCGGCACGAACTGCAGGAGATCGCCGACGAGCTGAGCGCCCTGGAGGGCTATCTGAGCATCCAGAAAATCAAGCTCGGCCATTACACCCAATTCGTCAAAGCCATCGACCGGTTTCTCAGGAACGAGACCGAGGCGGCTCTGGCGGAACTACAGCTTGCTTCCCAAGATCCGATCGTCGGCGACCTGCAGAAGTTCATCGAGTACTGGATCGGTTACATCCTCACCACCGTCGGTCAGTACCGCGAGGCGATCGAACAGTTCAAGCACGACGAGCTCAACGTCTCGAAGACGAGTTCGCAGTACGTCCAGCTCGAGCGAATCATCATCGAGACCGAATTCTTCTTGGTCGCGAAGGAAAAGCCCAAGCCTTCGCGGGAAGAGGGATCGGCCGCCCTGCAGGACGAGAAATCGGAGACCGAGGATTCCCGCCCGCCGAAGGTCCGGTTCGAAGATGTCGCCGCCCTGCTCGATCGCCTGGCAGATCTGAGCCGGAAGCTAGAGGAAAGCAGGACGAAGGACGAAGAGGTTCACACGCGCATGGAAGTGGCTCGGACCCGGGCCGACATCTACGAGTGGGTTGCCTACGACCCCAGGCACCTGGACGATCCGATCGAGCAGGCGACGGTTAACAAAGCCGAGGAGATCATCCGGTCAGAGAAACAAAAGGTCCCGGAGGCGGGGCAGCCTGGGAAAAAGGAAGCGCCCTCGCAGGAGGCCGATGCAGAAGGCGCGAAGTCAGAGGAGGCGAAGAACTTCATCGGCTCGTCACTCTGGGCCGCCCTCGAGACCGACGATCTCTTCCGGTGCTGGGCTTTGACCGAGGCCCAGAAGATTTGCTCCAACTGGGAGGAGGCGAGCGCCGACATCGCCTTCGCTCTGGCCGAGTGTCACTTCAAGCTGCGAAATCCCGAGGCCGCCAAGGAGTTCAAGAAGGCCGACATCGAGCTTCACGAAGAGATGGTGGAGCGCCGCGAGCTGCGGCATGAGGCCTCTCATCTTCAGTGCCTGTTGATCTGTCATTGCCGGCTGCTGAAAATCCAGATCCTCAAGGAAGAGGATGCAGAGGAGAAAGGGAAGGTAGCCGCGACCCAGCAAGAGGAAGGCGAGGGCACGGACGCCCAGCAAGAGGACAGGGCGATCCGCTCCAACCAGCGCGAGATTCTCGATGTGCTGAAGAAAATGGGACGGGGACGTGTGACTATCTTCAGCCAGATCCAGCGCCGCAACCTCCCGCAGGACGAGTTCCGCGTCGAGGTGAAAGAAATCGCCGCAGGAATGGGCGTCCGCGAAAAGCAGGACGAGCCCGGCGATAAGGGGGGAAACAGTGCGGCGGAAGGTTCGTAGGGCCCTTTCGCGACTCAGGCCACGGCCGCTCCTCTCGTTCCGGCGTTGGCGGTGGCGACGGGCGGAGCGTAGGTACGTCGCCCGCCTGGCGGGAAATCGCACGCCGGTGCAGGTGTGCCCGCGCGGCTGCGAGTTTCGCGAACTGGCACGGCGCGACCTCTTGACCAAGACGCGGGTAAGCGGCAAGGCGATAGTCCACGCCTCCTTTACCTTCGAGACGAAGAACTGCCCATTCTGCGGCGCTGGCCTTGCCCGGAAATGCGGCCGCTGCGGGCATGAGATTTTCGCCCCGGTCGAGGACCGTTGCCAGTTCTGCGGGTTGCCGCAGCCGTGGGCGACCGAGCGCCGCGCTGGAGCCGAGCGGGCCGATCTCAGGGCCTGGTCGCTCGAGGCGCGGGAAGAAGGCAAGGCCAAGGGGTATGCCAACGATCCCGCCATCCCGCTCTACGAGTCCGAGGGGCGCGGCTCCCTCTGGATCATCGAAGGAGACATCACGCGGCTGGAGGTGGATGCGGTCGTCAGCAACGATGACGTCGACGGTCGGATGTGGTCGCAGGTGGCTCGGGCGATCAAGACGGGAGCCGGCGAGGGGGTCGAGCGGATCGCGCAGGAGGGGAAGCCCTTCCCACTCGGTCACGCGTGGTGGACCACCGCCGGCGGGTTGCAGCAGATGAAGGGGATCATCCACGTCGCGTCGATGAGCCGGCGGGGGAAGGCCGACCTCAAAGTCATTCGCAAATCCCTCCTCGCGGCCCTCGAGCTCGCGAGCAAGCAGGGATGCAGTTCGCTTGGCGTCGCCGCGATCGGCAGCGGCCCGACCACGATCGAGCCCGTGGCCTGGTACCGGATGTTCGGGAAGGTAATGGTCGAGTACCTGGATGAGCGAAAATCGTCGGTGGAAGGGGGCCCGCCTGAGCTTGCGGTCGTCCTCACGCTGTTCGAGCCGAATGACTTCGAGGCTGAGGTCGAACGCGTGGGCCGGGCTGTGCGCCGCGCTTGGTGGTGGGCGGGACGGCCCTCTCGAGGGGAGTTGAAGTGGACTCCGCCGTCCCTCTGGCGGCGGGTAGCTCGTCGGCTCCGCCGCTCATGATCGCTAACCGAGATGGCGAAGGGCGTCAGCTGAGCTCTTCGGCGAGCTCGACGATGATGCCCTCGGGGCCGCGGATGTAGCAGAGGCGGTAGCTGTTCTCGTACTGCTCGATCGTTCCGACGAGCTCGGCGCCGTGGGTTCCGAGGCGGGCGACTACGTCGTCCAGGTCCTCGACGGCGAAGGTGAGGTGGCGGATGCCGGGCGTGTTGGACGGTGCTTGCGGGTCGCCTTCCGGGGTCTCGGGCGAGAGGAACTTGGTCAGCTCTAGGCGGTTGTGGCCGTCGGGCGTCTGGACGAAGGCGAGTTCGGAGCGGGCGCCTTCGACGCCGATGATGCGGTCGACCCAGTCGCCTTCGACCTGGCCTTTGCCCCCCGCCTCGAGCCCCAGCGCGACGAAGAACTCGATCGCCGCGTCGAGGTCGTTGACGACGACGCCGACATGGTCCATGCGCTTGACGGCCATCGCTCGATGGTACGGGGCGGAGGCGGACGCTGATCGGGAGGGCTCGCGACGGCGTATAGCTACCTTGGAAAGGTGTTTCGACCCGCTGACATGCTGTCGCTCGTGCCCGGCGTGGCGCCGGAGCGGACGCCGCAGGCACAGGAGGTGGACGGGTTCTTCGGCGCCGACTCGATGGTGCGGCGGCTGCACCGGGAGCGACTGGTGCTGTTCTCCGGCGTGCGGGCGCTGTTGATGCAGGCCTGCGACCCGCTGGCCGTGGTCGGGTTCCAGCGCCACTCGATCATCTTCGACAACCCGCAGGCGCGGTTGCAGCGGACCGACGAGCGGATGTCGCGGATCTACTTCGGGACCCGCGAGGAAGCCGAGGAGACCGGGCGGGCGGTGCAGGCGATGCACCGCCGCGTCCGGGGGAAGACGCCCGCCGACTACGGGCCGATCCCGAAGGGCACGCCGTACGCCGCTTCCGACCCCGAGCTCGGCCTCTGGGTCCTCGCAACGCTGGCCGACTCGGCGCTCGTCTACTACGAGCGCATCTTCGGGGCACTCCGCGACGAGGAGCGCGATCGCTACTGGAGCGAATACCGCCGGGTCGGTGAGCTCTTCGGCCTGCCGCCGAGCTCGATGCCCGCCGACGTCGCCGAGCTGCGCGAGTACATGGACGCGCGGCTGAACGACGGCAGCCTCTGGATCTCCGAGGAGCGGCGCGAGCAGGCGGAGCGGATGATCCTCGAGCCGCCCTTCAACGGCCTGCTGCGGACCGCCGCGATCCCGCTGACCGAGACGATCCGGCTGATCTCGGTCGGGCTGCTGCCGCCGCAGATCCGCCGCCTCTTCGGCTTCGGCTGGGACCCCGCCCGCGAGGCCCTGCTGCGCTCGGCCCTCCTGCAGCTGCGCGTCGGCAGCCGCTTCTGGCTCGACGCCGTGCGTCTGCACCCCGCCGCGCGCATTCGCGCGGGCGAGCGGTACGGCGTACTGGCGGAGTAGGTGCTGTCGACTTAGTTACCTCTGCGGTAACCAAATCGACATGGCTGTCTCACCCGCGCCCATCAACCCCTTAGGGATGTTTGCCTTTTCGCGCCTCGGGAACCCGGGCTATTGGGACTACAGAACGCCAAGGAGGGATCGATGCCCGACGTAAGCGACATCACCAGCACCGCGGTGCAGCTGGCGCGGAAAGGCGGCAAATCGCCCGCCGCCAAGCAGCTGAAAGACCCGAAGAAAGTGGCGGCGGCTGGGGCGGCGCTGATGGCTTTGCCGTTCGCGGCGGAGGGGATCGCGAAACTCGCGGGAGGCGGCTCGGCGAAAGATGCCGTGAAAGACGCCGGAGAGAAAGCGAAAGGCAAAGCCGCCGAAGGAGCCAAGAAGGTCGCCGGCGAGGTCGCCGACGAAAAGCTCGGCGGGGCGAAGAAACTGGCCGGCCTCAAAGACCTCTTCGGCGGCGGCAGCAACGGCGACGGCGACGACTCCGAGGAGGCGACCGAGGCGCACGGCAGCGGCCGGCGGATGCCGATTCAGCAGTCGGTCGACGTCGCGGTTCCGATCAGCGAGGCCTACGACCAGTGGACCCGCTTCGAGGAATGGCCGAAATTCATGCACCGTGTCGACAGCGCTCAGCAGGTCGACGACTCGACCGTCTCCTTCTCGACCAAGGTGTGGGGGATCACCAAGCAGTTCGAGGCCGAAATCGTCGAGCAGCGCCCCGACGAGCGGATCGAATGGCACACCGAGGAGGGGCTGATGCACAGCGGCGTCGTCACCTTCCACGAGCTGGCGCCGCGGCTGACCCGGATCGAGGTCAGCATGGACGTGAAGCCGGACTCGCTGGTGGAGAAAGCGGGCCGCGGCATGCGCTTCACCAAGCGCGCCGTCCGCGGCGACCTGCACCGCTTCAAGGCCTTCGTCGAGATGGAAGAGGAGACCGAGAAAGGCTGGCGCGGGACGATCGAGGACGGCGACGTCAAGCGCAAGCGCGAGAAAAAACTCGGCGGGAAATCGAACGGCTCGAAATCTCGCAACGGCTCGAAATCCAAATCGAAATGAGTTCGGCCTAGGCTGGGGCCGTGTGGCTGCAGCGGACGGTTCGACTATCGGCGCGCCCGCGGGGCTTCCATCTCGTCACCGATGAAGTCCGCGAGGCGTTGCCGGAGCTGGGGGAGATCTCGGTCGGTCTCCTCCACCTGCTGATCCAGCACACCTCCGCCTCGCTGGCGCTGAACGAGAACGCCTCGCCGGACGTGCGGCGCGACTTCGAGAGCTGGTTCGACCGGGCGGTGCCGGAAGGCGCCCCGTACTGGACGCACACGCTGGAGGGCGCCGACGACATGCCGGCCCACATCAAGGCGGCGCTGCTCGGCCCCTCGCTGACGCTGCCGATCCGCGACGGCCGCCTGGCGCTCGGGACCTGGCAGGGGATCTACCTCTGCGAGCACCGCGACCGCGGCGGCCCCCGCTCGCTGGTCGCGACCGCCTGGGGAGATGGGGGCGGCTGATCCGAATATGGTGTTCCGCATGGACGAAGCCGTCCAGCGCTACGCCGAAGCCTCCGAACGCGGCGACATCGAGGCGCTGATGAGCGCCTGCGCGCCCGACGTCGATCTCGTCTCGCCGATCTCCGGCCACATGACCTTCCGCGGCGCCGCCGACGTCCAGATCCTGCTCGACGCCGTCTACGGCAGCCTCAAAGGCCTGCGCTGGACCCAGATCCTCGGCGAGGGCAAGGACCGAGTCGCCGTCGGCGAAGCGCGCCTGCTCGGCGTGCGTCTCACCGACGCGATGGTCTTCGAGCTCGCCCCCGACGGCCGTATCCGCCGCATCCGGCCCCACCTGCGCCCCTGGCTGGCGCTCACCCTCTTCGCCCTCGTGCTCGGCCCCAAGGTCGGTCGCCGCCCGGGGATGATCTGGCGCGCCCTGGTCGTGGGAAGTCGCGCGTAGCTTCTCTCTACCGCCCTAGGCCTGGGATGGGTTCTTCCGCTTCAAGGGAGAGCGCAAGAAGTTGGCGACGTCCTTCAGCGAAAGCCTCTCCATCTCTGGCTGCATAGGGCTGGGACGCTTCGGTTTAAAGGATGCGGTTGCTGATCTTGGTTTGCCCATCTGTGCGCCTCGCTAGTCGGTTGCGATCGAAATCATCCAAAGAAGTACCTCAAGGGTCAATAGCCCGCTGGCGACTTGGAAGAAGAGCGCCAGTTTTCGGAGCCCCGCCCTGTTTTCTGCGTAGCTGTTCTGCATGTGGAAGGAAAGTTCCCGATGGATCTCATCGATAGGCGCCGGGTCTTCATCGTCGATGTAGGTCTTGATGATGTCTTGCGGATTCGCGGTGAACTCCCACGGTTGGGGCCAGAGGATTGCCAGTGAGGCAGCGGCGACACCGAGAAAGGCAGCTAGTGCCGCCCAACTGGCCGTAGTTAAGCCGCCGTCGAGAAATCCGCCCCCGAGGAATGACGTCGTAAGCGCGGTGGACGAAAGAAGCAATCCTGCGCGAGTTCGGAAGCTGTCGGCGGCCGACTGCTGCTCGGACAAAGCACGGACCGCCTCATCGTAGGCAACTTTGTAGAGAATGTCTTTGTCTGCGGACACCTCAAGATCATGGCACAACAACCGGGCGGAAGGACTGCTGCCCTGGCCGGTTAAAACGCCCGCACGATCAGGTTCAGCAGGACCGTGAGGATGATCGAGGCGAGGAGGGAGAAGACGAGGCAGCCGGGGAAGAAGTGGACCTGGGTGTGGACGTTGCTGCCCTGGCCGAAGGTGTAGGGCGACGTGGTGCGGGGTGGGGCGGTGCGCTGGCGGTACTTGCGGACCGCGTAGACGATCCCCATCGCGCAGATCACCGAGAGGATGAGGCCGGGGCCGGTGTTGCGGTCGAAGACGTAGTAGGCGATCAGGCCCGCGATCAGGGAGCCGCCGATGCCGGCGAGCATCGTCTCGAGGAGGCTCATAGGGTCGGGCCCGATCAGCAGCAGGCGGGCGAGGGCGCCGACCGCCAAGCCGCTCAGGGCCAGCAGGATGATGTAGCCGATCACGTCGATGGCGGTGCCGGTACCCAGCGAAGTGGGTAGAGGAACCCCGTGGGCGCCACGATTGCAACTGGGGAGCTGCTGAAGGATCGCTACCGGCTTGAGCGAACGCTCGGGCGCGGCGGCATGGCTGCGGTCTGGCTCGGGCACGACGAGGTGCTCGAGCGGCCGGTGGCGGTGAAGGTGCTCTCGGACACGATCGCCACCGATCCCGGATTCGTCGCCCGCTTCCGGCGCGAGGCGCAGACGGCCGCCTCGCTCTCGCATCCCAACCTGGTCGGCGTCTACGACTACTCCGACGAGGACGAGCGGCCTTACCTGGTGATGCAGTTCGTCCCCGGCGAAAACCTGGCGGCGCGGCTGGAGCGGGGGGAGGACGTCGACTGCGACAAGCTGGCGCGGGAACTGCTGCAGGCGCTGGCCCACATCCACCAGGTCGGGATCCTCCACCGCGACATCAAGCCGGCGAACATCATCGTCGAACCGGACGGGACGGCGAAGCTGATCGACTTCGGGATCGCGCTGCCGGCCGACGCGACGGCGCTGACCAGCACCGGCCTGATCCTCGGCACCGAGCGCTACGCGGCGCCGGAGGTGATGGAGGGGCAGCCGGCGACCGAGCGCTCGGACCTCTACTCCGCCGGCGTCGTCCTGCGCTCCTGCGAAGGGCAGTGCTCGCGCGCCCTCCACGGCCTGATCGAGTGGATGACCAGCCGCGAGCCGGGGGCGCGGCCGAGCTCTGCCCGGCAGGCGCTGGCGCGGCTGGAGCGGGCGGAGCGGATCGGCGAACCGACCGAGGCCTACGAGCCGACCTTCGAACGCGAACGGCGGCAGCCGGAGCCGGCGCCGGTCGCGCCGCCGTCGCGAGAACCGACTCCCACCTACGCCAAGACCAGCTCCCACCGCAGCCGATGGGGCGCGGTCGCCGCGATCCTCGGTGTCGTCGCGGCCCTGATCGTCGGCGCCGTCGTCCTCCTCGGCGGCGGCAGCGACCAGAAGGGGGGCGGCAAGCCCGCGGCGGCGAAGGCGAAGAAGGCGAAATCGAAGCCGGCGAAGCAGACGGCGGGGGCGGGCGCGGCCGGCGGTGGCGCAGCAGCGAGAGAATCGAGCGAAGCGGCCACCGCCGAAGCGGAAGCGAGCGAAGAACCGGAAACCGCGGAACCCCCGGAAGCCGAAGCGCCGCCGCCCTCAGAAGGCGGCTCGGAATCCGGCGCCGCGCTGAACGAACAGGGCTACGCGCTGATCCAGGCCGGCGAATACGACGCCGCGGTGCCGGTGCTGGAAGAAGCGGTCGCCTCCTATCCCGAAGGCAGCGAAGATCTCGACTACGCCTACGCGCTCTTCAATCTCGGCGACGCGCTGCGCCTCAGCGGTCGCCCGGACGAGGCGATCCCGGTCCTCGAACGGCGGCTGGAAATCCCCAACCAGACCTCGACCGTGGAACGGGAGCTGGAAGCGGCGCGATCCGAAGCCGCCGGCTAGGCGCGCCCGAGCGCCCGGCAGATCCGCTCGACCGCAGCTTCGACCAAGGCCGG
>DASTGL010000401.1:0-3021 GCA_035719145.1 Solirubrobacterales bacterium | reverse complement strand
CACCGAGCCGCTCGCGGTCGGGGCGCGGAAGTCAGCGGCGGCGGTGATCGAGTTGCCGGCGCTGGGGGTCGCAGAGGTGAAGTTCCCCCAGACGCTCTGCCGCGCCAGGGCGGAGGCGCCGAGGAGAATGGCGGCCAGCGTCGCCGCGATCAGTGCCGGGCGGGTGGTCACAGCGAGTCGACCTCTCGCGGGCGCGGCTCCGCGGCCGGGCGCCAGATGCGGATCAGGGCAGCCCAGAGGAGCAGCAGCGCCGGGATCGCGATCAGGGCGAGGCGGGCGGGGCCGCTGTCGATCCAGGAGAGGGCGTAACCGACCTTCGGGATCCGGTAGGCGACGCGGCCGATGCTGCCGCTGGCGGGCACCCGCCAGTGCTCGGTCGAGGTGTTGGCGTCGCCGCGGGTGACGAAGGCGACCTCGTCGCCGACCGCACGCACCGACTGAACCCGGTGGGAGAAGAGTTTGCCGGTGCCTTCGGGGTCGACGAAGGTGACGACGTCACCGACCCGGGCAGCAAGCGGTGATATCGGCCGGGTGACGACGACGTCGCCGGTTTCGATCGCCGGGGTCATCGAGCCCGAGCGCACGGTGAAGGAGCGGTAGCCGGCGAGCTGCGGCGCCACTGCCGCAAAGAGAGTGCCGAAAAGAAGCCCCAGCCCGACCCAGAGGACGAGCATGCGCAGGCGCCGCACCGCGTTCATCGCAGCGCTTCCTCCACCGGTTCGAGCGCGACGGCGACCTTGCGGCCCTCGTAGCCGGTCTCGACTTCGGCCGGGATCCAGGCGACCACGGCGACAGGCGCCGCGCCCCCCGGCTGCAATCGCAGCGCTTCTTCGGTGCCCTGCCGCAGGGCCTGCAGCGTGCCTTCGAAGAGGACGACGCCGCGGCTCCGCAGCCGCACCTGCGCGGTCCCGTCGAGGGCGGTCGAGCTCGGCTGCGCCCGCAGCCGCACCGCCAGCGTCTCGCCGGTCTGGTTGCTGAGGGTGAAGCCTCCCCGGGCGTGGCTGCCCGGGCGCATCGGCCCGCTCGCGAGCAGCGGCTTCGGTGCCGCCGGTTCCGCCGCGACCGCGCCGTCGAGCGTCGCCGTGAAGCGCAGCGAGGCGGGCAGGACCCCACCGTGCCCGCCGGCGGGGCGTGCGGCGACGATCAGCGCCGCGACCAGGCCGAGCCCGATCGCGGCGCCGATGGCGCGAGTGAACCTGTCAGTAGCGGAGGTGCTCATGACAGCTCCTGTCGTTACCTGCTCGGACCGCTACTGGTTGCGGGCCTCCCAGGTGAACGTGTGGGCACCGGTGGTGGCTCCCTGCGCCGCTTCCGGGGCGCTCGACTGCAGCGACGCGGTGACCTGGTAGATGACCGATTCGTTGGTCGCCCATTTGGTCCCGGTGCCGGGGAAGTCGACGACACCGTTGGCGTAGCTGTTTTTGGTCGTGGCGAAGTTCGCCAGGGTCCCCGTGTACAGCGCGCCGCCGGAGTCGGCGACGAAGCCGGTGCAGCTTGGGAAGGTCGGGGTGGTCTGCGTGCCGGGCGTGATCGTCAGGTCGACGTACTGCCCGAGCGCGCCGATCGTGCTCGTGGTGTAGATGTGGACATCGGCGTCGAGGCTGCCGGTGTAGGTGACTTTGATGCACTTGCTCACCGATTCGCCGGGTTTGGCGTTGGTGATGCTGTACATCGCGGCGCCGGCATCGTTGTCGGCGATTGACACGGTGCCGGCGGTGATCGTGTTGCCGGCGTTGGTGGTGGTGGCGCTGAAGGCGCCGAACACGCCCATCGCGGCGAGGCTGCCGAGCGCGCCCACGCAGAGCGCCGTCAGCAGAACTTTGGAGCTGGTCTTCATCTGAATACCTCCTGTCGATTCACTCGTGTGCGACCACTTCGGCCGCTGGCCACGGGATCGGAGGCTCAGGTAGGAGGTGCGTCCGGTTTCTGTGTGAAAAGCGTATGAATCGGTCAGACCGCGCCCGGTCTGGACGAATGTGCGACGCGGTAGCGGTAGCCGAAGCCGCGCACGGTCTCGATCGGATCGACCCCCGCCTCGTCCAGCTTGCGCCGCAGGTAGCTGACGTAGAGCCGCACCTGCTGGGGGTCGGCGTCGGCGTTCCCCCAGACCTCCTCGAGCAGCTGCAGCTGGCTCACCACCTGGTTGCGGTTGCGCATCAAAAAGGCCAGGAGGCGAAACTCGGTCGGGGTCAGCGTCACCTCGCGGCCCTCGACTTCGACCCGGCGCCCGGCCCCGTCGAGTGTGACCGTGCCGTCGTCGAGCGTCTCGTCGGCGGTGTCGCCGACCCGGGCGCTCCGCCGCAGCAGCGCCTGCACCCGCGCCACCAGCTCCTCGCGCCCGAACGGCTTGGTCACGTAGTCGTCGGCGCCGCCTTCCAGGCCCCGCACCTTCTGCACCTGCTCGCCCTCGGCGGTCAGCAGCAGCACCGGCACCTCGCTGAGGTCGCGGATCCGTTCCAGGACCTGCCAGCCGTCGAGCTCGGGCAGGCCGATGTCGAGGACGACCAGGTCCGGCCGCTCCTCGAAGAAGGCGCGCACCCCGGCGCGGCCGTCGGCCGCCTCGCGGGCCCGCATCCCAGCCCGCTGGACCAGCGCGACGACGAGGCCGCGGATGTCGGGATCGTCCTCGATCACGAGGATCGTCGAATTGGACACGGTGTAAGCAATATCCGATGGGAAGGTCGGAAGCGGCGCGGGTCGAATCCGGGAGATGCAGTGCCGATAGGGACTCAAGGAATGCCGACCCGGAACCAGGCGCAGGACGCCCCAGAGGAGACCGACCTGCAGCAGCTCTGGCAGGAGGAGCGCCGCCGCCGCGAGGTCGAGCAGGGGGCGCAGTCGGCGCTGGCCGAGCGCAACCTGATGTGCATGATCAGCGGCGACGGGCGGATCGTCCGCTTGGAGGGGGACTGGCGCGAGGTGCTGGGCTGGGAGCGGGCCGAGCTGGTCGGCCGCCAGCTCGACGAGCACCTCCACCCCGACGATCGCGAGAGCACGGTCCGCGAGCTGGTCAGCCTGTCG
>DASTGL010000400.1:0-3226 GCA_035719145.1 Solirubrobacterales bacterium | reverse complement strand
AGGGGCCAAAAGGGTGGAAACGATGTTGGTTCGTCATGAGGCCTCGACTATGGCAGCGAATTCCTCGGCGTCGAGGCTGGCACCGCCGACGAGGGCGCCGTCTACGTCCGGTAGTGCGAGCAGTTCCTGGGCGTTGCCGGGCTTGACGGAGCCGCCGTAGAGGATCCGTACCTCGTCGGCGGCGGCTCCCCGCATGCGGACGACGTCGCGGATGAAGGCACAGGCCTCCTGTGCCTGCTCCGGGGTCGCGGTGCGGCCGGTGCCGATCGCCCAGATCGGCTCGTAGGCGATCACGACGCGGGCGATCTGGTCGGCCTCGAGGCCGGCGAGGTCCGCTTGGAGCTGACGCTCCAGCACTTCCTCGGTCTCCCCCGCATCGCGCGCCTCCTCGCTCTCGCCGACGCAGAGGATCGGCTCCAGGTCGGCGGCGAGCGCCGCCGGGACCTTCCGCGCCAGCGCCTCGTCGGTCTCGTTGAAGTACTGGCGTCGCTCGGAGTGGCCGAGGACGACCGCCTCGACGTCGAGCTCGACCAGCATCGGAGCCGAGACCTCGCCGGTGAAGGCGCCCGACTCCTCCTCGTGCATGTTCTGGGCGGCGACCTTGACGGCGGTGCCGTAGCGCCGCTCGACCACCGCGGTCAGGGCGGTGAAGGGCGGGCAGATGACGACGTCGGACTGGGTAGCGGCGATCCGCGGCAGCAGCGCATCGATGAACTCGGCCGCCTCGGCGACCGTCTTGTGCATCTTCCAGTTGGCGGCGATGTACGGCGTGCGGCTAGGCATCGACTTTGTCCCCCTCCTCGGCATCCAGCAGGGCCTCTACGCCCGGCAGCTTCTTTCCCTCCAAGAGCTCGAGCGAGGCGCCGCCGCCGGTTGAGACCCAGTCGACCTGGTCCTCCAAGCCGAACTGGTTCAGCGCCGCGACCGAGTCGCCGCCGCCGACCACCGTCGTCCCCGGCGCCGCGGCGACCGCTTCGGCGACGGCACGGGTGCCGCCGGCGAACGGCTCCATCTCGAAGGCGCCCATCGGCCCGTTCCAGAGCACGGTGCCCGCAGCGGCGATCGCCTTCGCGTAGTTCTCGGCGGTGCGAGGACCGACATCGAGGCCCATCCAGCCGTCCGGAACCTCCACCCCGTCGCTCTCTTTGCGCTCGGTGTCGGCGGCGAACTCACGGCCGAGCACTAGGTCGACCGGCAGCTGCAGTTCGCAGTCCGAGTTCTCGGCCCGCTCCAGCGCCTCTTTCGCTTTGTCCTCCCCCTCGGCAAGCGAGTCCCCGACCGGGATCCCCTGGGCCTTGAAGAAGCCGAAGCACATCGCGCCGCCGATCAGGATCTGGTCGGCGACTTCGAGGAAGCGGTCGATCACGCCGACCTTGTCCGACACCTTGGCGCCGCCGAGGACGACGACCAGCGGCCGCTGCGGGTCCTCGACCACCTTGGTCAGTTCGGTCACCTCGCGCTCGAGCAGCAGGCCGGCGTAGGCGGGCAGGTAGTCGGCGACGCCGGCGGTGCTGGCGTGGGCGCGGTGGGCGGCGCCGAAGGCGTCGTTGACGTAGACGCTCGCCAGCTGCCCGAGGTTTTCGGCCAGGTGCGGGTCGTTCTTGGTCTCCCCCGGCTCGAAGCGGATGTTCTCCAGCAGCAGCACGTCGCCGGGGCCAAGGGCGCCGCAGGTCAGGTCGACGTCGCCCTCGATCACCCCCCGCGCCAGCTTCACGTCGATCCCCAGCAGCTCCCCGAGCCGCTTCGCCACCGGCGCCATCGAGAGCTCCGGGACCCGCTCGCCCTTCGGCCGGCCGAGGTGGGACATCAGGACCAGCGCGGCGCCGCGTTCGCGCAGCAGTTCGATCGTCGGCAGAGCGGCGCGGATGCGGGTGTCGTCGGCGACGACCCGCTCGCCGCCCTCCTCCTTCAGCGGCACGTTGAAGTCGACCCGGACGAGGACGCGGCGCCCCTTGACCGGGGCGTCGCGGACGCTTGCCTTGTCGAATGACATCAGCGACACCTCATCACGGGACTAACGGGCGACTACGGCAGGACCTTGCCCGCCAGCTCGACGCAGCGGTTCGAGTAGCCCCACTCGTTGTCGTACCAGGACACCGCCTTGACCAGCTTGCCCTCGCCGATCACCATCGTCTGGCCGGCGTCGAAGATGGAGGAGTGCGGGTCGCCGACGATGTCGGTGGAGACGATCGGGTCCTCGGTGTAGGAGAGGATCCCCTCCAGCGGGCCCTCGGCCGCGGCCTTGAGGGCGGCGTTGACCTCGTCGGGGTTGGTCGCCTTTTCGGCGTCGAAGGTGAGGTCGACGACCGAGCCGGTCGGGACCGGGGCGCGCATCGCGAACCCGTTCAGCTTGCCGTTCAGCTCCGGCAGCACGAGGCCGACGGCCTTGGCGGCGCCGGTCGTCGTCGGGATCAGGTTGAGGGCGGCGGCGCGGGCGCGACGCAGGTCCTTGTGCGGCATGTCCTGCAGGCGTTGGTCGGCGGTGTAGGCGTGGATCGTCGTCATCAGGCCCTGTTCGATCCCGAAGGCCTCGTGGAGGACTTTGGCCAGCGGCGCCAGGCAGTTGGTCGTGCAGGAGGCGTTGGAGATGACGTCGTGCTTGTCGGGGTCGTAGTCGGAGTCGAAGTTGACGCCGAGGGCGACGGTCACGTCCGGTTCGGTCGCCGGAGCGGAGATGATCACCTTCTTGGCGCCCGCCTCGAGGTGCTTGGCGGCATCGGCGCGCTTGGTGAAGAAGCCGGTCGACTCGATCACGACGTCGACGCCGAGGTCGCCCCAGGGCAGATCGGCGGGATCGCGCTCGGAGAGGACCTTGACCTCGTCGCCGTCGGCGACGATCGTGTCGCCATTGACCTCGACGCCGCCGGGGTAGCGGCCGAGGATCGAGTCGTACTTGAGGAGGTGGGCCATCGTGGCGGTGTCAACGAGGTCGTTGACCGCGACGAAATCGATGTCGGCGCCGGCCTCCTTGGCGGCCCGGAAGACGTTACGCCCGATGCGTCCAAACCCGTTGATGCCGACCTTCACAGCCATGAACCGATTCCTCCTAGATTCGTGTTGGTGAGGCGGGGTTTGGGGAAACCGATCCTAGTGGGGTCGGCGCGTCCGGCTCCGAGCCTCAGTCGGAGCCGATCGTAATCTCGATCTCGTACCCGTCCGGGTCCTTGAGAAAAGCGGAGTATGAGCCCGATCCGTGCGAGCGCTGTTCGCCCGGATCCGAGACGCT
>DASTGL010000399.1:0-2737 GCA_035719145.1 Solirubrobacterales bacterium | reverse complement strand
CAGCGGGGAGGGTCCGGGGAGGCACTCCCCCCTCCCGCTCGACAGCTTGCTGGAGCCCGTGCGCGCTTGGATCGACTCGCCATTGCGGATGCAGATCGCAGCTGAGACACGCCGGATGCGGGCCGAGGTGCCGTTGCTGCTGGGAGTTGGAGAGACCGTGCTGCGCGGCTCGATCGACCTTCTTGTCGAGCGTGAAGGTGGGCCACCGCTGGTGATCGATTACAAGACTGACCGGCTCGGCTCGGCCGATCCGGCTGAGCGAGCCGCGCACTATGAGGTGCAGCGATCGATCTATGCGCTTGCCGTCGCCGAGGCGCTCGGGTGCGAGGAGGTCGAGGTGGCTTACGTGTTTCTGGAGCGACCAGATGAGCCGGCGGTCTCGTGTCTCGGGCCGTCGGAGATGGCCGCTGCCCGTAGCTCCCTCGAAGAGACGATCGCGCGCATCAACAGCGGCGACTTCCCGGTCGCACCGCCCGACGAACGCGACTGGTCCCTCTGCCGCGGCTGCCCCGCCCTCCGCGGGCTTTGCAGCGGTCCTCGCGAGGACTAGCTCGGGTCGGAGCCGACCTCTAGTTTTGCCGCCAGGTCATCCAAGCGCAGCTCTTTCAATCCCTCGCCCACCTCGTCGAGCTCGGCGGCGCAGTATTTGACCAGCTCGCGGCCCTCTTTGCAGAGGTCGAGGGTCTCGCGCAGGCCGGCCTGGCCGGAGTCGAGCCGGTCGATGATCTCCTCCAGCCGCTCGACCGCAGCCTCGTAGGAGTCAGGCTGCGCCGTCGTGCTCAGGTCTCGCTCGGACTCGTCCATCGCTGAAGCGAAGGCTAATGCGCTCCTCGGCGCTTACCTCGGCGGCGCTGGCCAGCGGCTCGCCGTCCGGGTCCTCGACCAGGGCGTAGCCCCGCTCGAGCGTGCGCTCCGGTTCATGCGCCCGCAGCGCCACCAGCGCCCGGCGCAGCGCCGCCTGCCGTTTCTCCATGTCGGCCCCGACCGCCCGGTTGCGCGCCCGCTCCAGCACGACCGTGCCTTTCCGCGTCTGCGAGGCGACGCGCTCGGCGAGGCCGCGCTCGGCGGCGGCGCGGATTTCGCGGATCTTCTGATTGAGCGCGCCGCGCTCGCGCTGCAGCGCCCGCGCCGGCCCGCGCGCCAGCGCGCTCAGGTGCCGGGACCGCGTCCCGATCGCCCCCTCCCCCGCCCGCCGCAGCGAGACCGCGCAGCGCTCGAGGCTCTCGCGGGCGGCGAGGCAGTCGAGCGGCACCGCCGCCTCCGCCGCGTGGGTCGGGGTCGAGCAGGCGACCGCGGCGACGTCGTCGATCAGGGTCCGGTCGCGCTCGTGGCCGACGGCGCTGACCACAGGCACCCGCAGCATCGCGACGGTCCGGCACAGCGTCTCGTCGCAGAAGGCCCAGAGGTCGGCGAGGCTGCCGCCGCCGCGGGTGACCACGATCGCCTCGACCTCGGGCCGCGCCGCCAGGTCCTGCACCGCGCGGCCGATCGCCGGGGCCGCGTGGCGGTCCTGCACCGGCGCGAAGCCCCAGATCACCGAGCCGCCCCAGCCGCGGCGCTGCAGGCCGGCGAGCAGGTCGCGCCGCGCCGCGCCCGTCTCCGCGGTGACGACCCCGATCGCCTTCGGCAGCCGCGGCCGGTGCAGCTGCTTCTGCAGCTCGAACAGGCCCTCGGCCCGCAGCTGCTTGCGCAGCGCCTCCAGCCGCGCGATCAGATCCCCCTCGCCGGCGAGCCGCACGTGCGTCGCCCGGAAGGAGAATTTCGGCGAGGCCTGACCGCCGCCCGGGTAGTAATCGAGCCCGCCGGAGGCGACGACTTCGACCCCGTCGCGGAGCTGGTCGCCGATCCCGCACTTCTCCAGGTCGTTGAGCCAGATCGCGCAGGGAACGGCGCCGTCTGAGTCGCGCAGCTCGAAGTAGGCCTGGACCTTGCTGCGGCCGACCCCCGTCACCTCGCCGATCAGCTGGACCTTGGCCCGCTTGCGCATCTCGGCCTGGATCTTGCGCGCGTAGACACCGACCTCGAACGGACCGGGATAGCGAGGGCCTGCTTCTACCGCCGAAAGCTGCTGCTCGTCCACGTGATCCAGGCTAGAGAACGCCGCGGCGCGCTCAAGCGGCTTTCTTCCAGCGGCGAGCCCAGGACTTCAGCTCAGTCAGCACGGGATCGAGCTGCTGCCCGGCTTCGGTCAGCGAGTAGGTGACCCGCACCGGCGTCCCCGCTTCCACCTGCCGCTCGACCAGCCCCTCTTCCTCCAGCTCCCGCAGCCGCTGCGAAAGCAACCGATCCGACAGCCCGGGCACCGCCTTGCCGATATCGGCATAACGCATCGGCCCGTCCGTAAGAGCAACGACGATCGCCCCGGTCCACCGCTTCCCGATCAACTCGATCGCATGGTGAAAGTGCGGACAAACCGCCCCCTCCGCCTTCTCCTGCACATCCGTCGAACTAACTCCCTCCATCCCGATCGAGCTTACAGAACGTAAGTGACCGGCTTTTCACCTCCCAGCAAATCCGCGGCTGTGACGGGGGGGTCGGGTGGTCCCTCGCCAGACACTCAACCACGAGCCATTGGCGAGTGGTGTCTGGAGAGGGACACCCGCCCTCCCGCTCACCCGGTGCAAGGACCCGTGTCAACCGCTTCCGCCGTGTGCTCGAGCGCCCCCCGCACCTGCTCGGCCGGAATCGCAAACCCCCCATGCGGCCCACTCGTCGTCGCCGCGAACACGGTCCCCAC
>DASTGL010000398.1:0-4821 GCA_035719145.1 Solirubrobacterales bacterium | reverse complement strand
CGAGTACGACCTGCCGGTGCGCTCGCCCGGGCCTGCGACGGAACGCGGCGCCGTGACGGCCGCCCCTGCCACCCCCGCCTAGGCCCAAGCCTTCCCCACACGGGCATCCCTGAGGAATCGATCCTCTACCCTGCCGGGCAGTGTCTCCTGCCGATCGGATCAAGGCAGCCGCCGCGCGCTCGCCGCTGGTGCACAGCGCCCTCGAGCAGGCGCGCTCTGACCACGCGGGCCAGGTCCGCAACGGCAGCGGCGGCATGCCCTACGTCGAACACCCGATGCGGGTCGCGGCGATCCTCGACGAGCACGGCTACGGCGACGAGGTGCTGGCGGCGGCGCTCCTCCACGACGTCGTCGAGGACTCGGAAACGACGCTAGACCAGCTGCGCGAGAAGTTCGGCGGCGAGGTCGTCGGGTTGGTCGGAGCGATGACCGACGACGAGGCGATCGACGACTACCGCGAGCGCAAGGCCGAGCACCGCGAACGACTCGCCGCCGCCCCGGTCGAGGCGATGGCGATCTACGGCGCCGACAAGCTGACCAACTCGCGCACCCTGCGCGCCGCCTACGCCGAGGAAGGCGACGCCGTCCGTGACGAGTTCAAGGTGCCGCTGGAGCTGAAGCTGGAGATCTGGGAAAAGGACCTGGAGCTGCTGCGCGAGAAGGCGCCAGAGCTGCCCTTCCTCGACGAGCTCGACGGGGAGCTCAGTCGCCTTCGGGCTTGCCTAGAGGCTCCTGCCCCGCACTGAGCTTGAGCCGCCGCTGCAGCGGCATCGCGAACCAGAAGAAGCCGAAGAAGCAGAGCGCAAGGCCGGCGGTGACGAAGGCCGCGGCGGTCGAGAAGAGGACGTCGGTGATCAGCAGGATCGCCCCGGTCATCGCCAGCGCCAGGAAGGCGAGGCCGACGATCGCGAAGCGGTTGGCGTAGTAGACGAGCCGGCGCTTCTGCTGGTAGCGGAAGGTGATCCGGTGGTAGGCCGAGGGCGAGATCAGCATCGTCGCCGAGATCGCGGTGAGGATCAGGGTCGCGAAGTAGACGTCCTTTTGGAAGCTGGTGACTTCTTCGAAGCCTTTCTGGAACGGGACCGCGAGCAGGAAGGCGAAGAGGACCTGGACGCCGGGCAGGGCGACCCGCAGCTCCTGCAGCAGCTCGCCGAGGTTGCGATCGAGGCGTTCCTCCTCGGTCTCTTCGCGGCCCGAGTCGCGGTGGCGGCCGCCTTCGTCAGGCTTGCGGCGGTCCTCCTCGCGGGCGTCCTGATCCGCCTCGCGGTTCTCCCCGTTCTCCATTCCGGGACCATATGCAAATCGAGACGGCGCTCGTCCTCTTCAACCGGGACCTGCGGGTTCACGACAACCCGGCCCTTGCCGCTGCCGCGAGGGCGGAGCGGACGGTGCCGCTGTTCGTCTTCGACCAGCGTCTGCTGCGGTCGCGCTTCGCGGCGCCGAACCGGGTCGCGTTCATGCTCGAGGCGCTGGGCGACCTCGACGCGGCGCTGCGCAAAGCGGGCGGGCGGCTGTTCGTGCGCGAGGGCGACCCGGTGCGCGAGGCGCTCGCGGCGGCGCGCGAGTGCGGCGCGACCCAGATCCACGTCAGCGCCGACTGGAGCGCTTACGCGCGGGGGCGGGAGAAGCGGCTGGCGCGGGCGTGCGAGGAGGAGCGAATCGAGTTCTGCGCCCACCCCGGGGTGACGGTGGTGCCGCCGGGGGGGGTGACGCCGACCGGCGGCGACCACTTCAAGGTCTTCTCCCCCTACCACCGCGCCTGGAGCGGGCTGCCGTGGCGCGAACCGGTGGCGGCGCCGCGCAAGCTCGCGGTCCCGACGAAGCTGAAGGCGGGGCAGCTGCCGGCGCTCGACTCGCTCGTCGAAGGCAGCCCGTCGCCGCACCGCCTCCCCGGCGGCGAGGGCGAGGGGCGCAAGCGGATGCGCGCCTGGCTCCGCGACGGCCTCGGGCACTACGAAGATCGGCACGATGACCTGCCGGGCGACGACACCTCCCGCCTCAGCGCCTACATCCGCTGGGGCTGCGTCTCGCCGCTGGAGCTGGCGCGGGAGGCCGGCGAGCGGCGCGGTGGCGGCGCCTTCGTGCGGCAGCTCTGTTGGCGCGACTTCCACCACCAGGTGCTCGCGGCGACCCCGTCCCTCCCCAGCCGCGACTACCGGCCGCGGCGCGACCGCTGGTCGAAGTCCAAGCGCGCCTTCGAGGCCTGGCAGGAGGGGCGGACCGGCTACCCGCTGGTCGACGCGGCGATGCGGCAGTTGGCCGCGGAGGGGTTCATGCACAACCGGGCGCGGATGACCGTCGCCTCCTTCCTCTGCAAGGACCTCTACATCGACTGGCGCCCCGGCGCCTGGCACTTCTGGGACCTGCTGACCGACGGCGAGATCGCCAACAACGCCGGCAACTGGCAGTGGGTCGCCGGGACCGGCAACGACACCCGCCCGAACCGCGTCCTCAACCCGGTCCGCCAGGCCGAACGCTTCGACCCCGAAGGCCACTACGTGCGGCGCTACCTGCCGGAGCTGGAGTCGGTGCGAGGCAAGGCGATCTTCCGCCCCTGGCAGATGGAAGGCTTCGACCGCCTCGACTACCCCGAGCCGCTGGTCGACCACGACGAGGCCGCGGCGGCGTTCAAAGCCCAGCGCGACGGCTGAGCGCGCCCACTCGGCGAACTGCATCAACTTGACCACCTGCTGGGTGGTCAAGTTGATGCAGTTCGGGTCTGGCCAGGCATAGGATCGCGCGATGGGAAGGTTGGCGGTGATTCTTGGCTCGAACGCGCTGGGGCCTGGCGGCGAGGAGATCGCTGCGGCGGCGGCCGAGCAGGGGGCGGCGATCGTGCAGCGGCACGCGGCCGACGGCAGCTTCGTCCTTCCGCATGCGATCGACCACGAGGCGAACCTGCGGCCGTTGCTGGAGCAGGGCTGCGACCGGGTGCTGGGGATCGGCTCGGTGGGCTCGCTGAAGGCCGAGCTCGCGGTCGGCAGCCTCGTCTGCCCCGACGACTTCATCGCCCTCAACCTCGGCAATTCGATCTTCGGCGACGAGCGCGCCCACTCGGCGCCCGGGTTCGCGCCGCGCTGGCGCGAGGAAGTGATCACAGCCTGGGGCGAGAGCGGACGGGCGCCGCGCGACGGCGGCGTCTATTGGCAGGCGCGGGGGCCGCGCTTCGAGACCCCGGCGGAGATCCGGCTGATGGCGGCGCACGCCGACGTGGTCGGGATGACGATCGCCTCCGAGTGCATAGTCGCCGGCGAGCTCGGCCTCGACTACGCCGCCCTCTGCGTCGTCGACAACCTCGCCAACGGCCTCGCCGCCGAGCCGGTCAGCACGGCCGGAATGGAGGCCGACCGCCTCGCCAACGCCGAGCGCCTCCGCGAGGGCCTCGCCGCGGTCCTCCCCCGCCTCGGGGCGGTGGGCCGATGAAGCCTGGCCGCAGTGTTGCCGCGCCTCGCGGCGGTGGGCCGATGAAGTCGTGGTTCTTTTGTCGTGTCAGAGCCGACAAAGGAACCACGCGATGACGTTGGCGGTGACGGATGCGCTCTTGGACGGAGAGCGGGTTGGGGTTCGGTGCGAGGACGGGGTGATCGCGGCGCGGGGGGTTGACGTTGCGGCTCAGGCGGGGGATGAGGTGATCGATGCGGGTGGGGCGCACCTGGTGCCGCCGCTGGTCAACGGGCACACCCACGCGGCGATGACGCTGTTCCGCGGCAGCGGCGGTGACCTGCCGCTGATGCCGTGGCTGGAAGAGCGGATCTGGCCCGTCGAGGCGAAGCTCGACGCCGACGACGTCTACTGGGGCGCGCGGCTCGCCTGCGCGGAGATGATCCGCAGCGGCACCACCCGCTTCTGGGACATGTACTGGCAGCCGGAGGCGACGGCGCGAGCGGTCGAGGAGGCAGGCATCCGCGCGGCAATCGGGGCGCCGCTGTTCGACGCCACCGGCAGCTTCGAGGAGCTGCGGGACTCTGCGCACCGCAGTCTTGAGACGCTCTCGCAGTTCGGGCCACTGGTCACCCCCGCCCTCGCCCCGCACGCGATCTACACGGTCAGCGAACGCTCGCTGCGCTGGATCGGCGAGCTCAGCGCCGAGCGCGGGCTACCGGTCCAGATTCACCTCTCCGAGACCGAGAAAGAGGTCCAGGACTGCATCGCCGCGCACGGCGAACGGCCCGCCCACTACCTCGACCGCCTCGGCCTGCTGAGCGAGCGGACGGTGCTCGCCCACGGCGTCTGGCTCGACCCGGAGGAGCTGGCCCTGGTCGCCGCGCGCGGCGCCACCGTTGTCAGCAACCCGGCGGCGAACATGAAGCTCGCGGTCGGCGGCGTCTTCCCCTACCCGGCAGCGAAGGCGGCCGGCGTGCACATCGGCCTCGGCACCGACGGGGCCGGCTCCAACGACTCTCTCGACCTCCTCGCCGACCTCAAGCTCTTCGCCCTCGCCCAGAAGCACGCCGCCGCCGACCCCACCGCGATCGAGGCCGCCGAGGCCTGGGCCGTGGCCACCGGCGCTCGCGCCCCCCGGCTCGGCGCCACCCCGCTCGAGCCCGGCGCCCCCGCCGACTTCCTCCTCCTCCGCCCCGACGCCCCCGAGCTGGGAATCGGCGACCTCACCTCCGACCTCGTCTACGCCGCCACCGGCGCCGCCGTCGACACCACCGTCGCAGCCGGCAAGGTCCTCATGCGGGGTGGCGAGATCGAGGGCTTGGACGAAATCGTCGCCAAGGCCGCCGAGCGCGCCCGTCGCCTAGGCCTCTAACCCGAACTGCATCAACTTGACCACCCGCTGGGCGATCAAGTTGATGCAGATCTATCAACATACCC
>DASTGL010000397.1:0-6111 GCA_035719145.1 Solirubrobacterales bacterium | reverse complement strand
GAGCCAGAGGCGTCGAAGCTGACCTGGGTGCCGCTCGGTGCCGGATCGGGAGCGGCGGTGAAGGAGGCCGCCGGCGGGCGGTTCTGCACGGTCACCGCTTTGGTCGCGGTGCCGGTGTCGCCGTTGTTGTCGGTCACCCGCAGGCCGACGCTGACGTTGCCGGCGGCCGGGTAGGAGGCTGCGGCGCTCGGCGTCGTCCCCGTATCGGTCTCGTAGCTGCCGTTGCCGTCGAGGTCCCACTCGTATTTGACGACGGTGCCGTCGGGGTCGCTCGAGCCGGAAGCGTCGAAGCTGACTTCGCCTCCGGTCAGAACTGGGTTCGGGGTCGCCGTGAAGGATGCGGTGGGCGGCCGGTTCTGGACCGTGACCGTGCGCGTGAAGGTGGCGGTGGCGCCGTCGTCGTCGGTGACGCGCAGCCCGACTTCGCGGTCGCCGGCGGTCGCGTAGGAGCGCGAGGCGGTCGGGGTCGCACCAGTGTTGGTCTCAAAGGTCCCGTTGCCGTCGAGGTCCCATTCGTATTTGACGACGGTGCCGTCCGAGTCGGCCGAGCCGGAAGCGTCGAAGCTCACCTGGTTCTGGGTCTGGACTGGGTTGGGCGCAGCGGTGAAGGTGGCGGACGGGGCTCGGTTCTGGACCGTGAGGGCGACCGAGGTCGTGGCCGTGGCGCCGTCGCCGTCGGTCACCCGCAGGCCCACCGTAACGGGACCTTTGGCCGCGTAGGAGCGGGTCGTCGTAGGCGTCGCACCGGTGTTCGTCTCGTAAGTGCCGTTGCCGTCGAGGTCCCATTCGTACTTGGCGATCGGGCCCTCGGGGTCGCTCGAGCCCGAAGCGTCGAAGCTGACCTGGTCGCCGGTCGAGACCGGGTTCGGGGTCGCGGTGAAGGAGGCCGTCGGCACCGTCCCGGAGACGGTGAGGGTGCGCGACGTCGTCGCGGTTTCGCCGGCGTCGTCGGTCGTCCGCAGGCCGACCTGGACGGTGCCCGAGGTCGGGTAGGAGGCGGTCGCGGTCGGCGTTTCGCCGCTGTTCGTCTCGTAGGTCCCGTTGCCGTCGAGGTCCCATTCGTATTTGACGACGGCGCCGTCGGGGTCGGTCGAGGCGGAGGCGTCGAAGGTCGTCTGGACTCCCGCCGCGACCGGGTTCGGGGTCGCGGTGAACGACGGCAGCGGCGGCTTGTCGATGCTGGCGTCGTAGTGGGCGGCGACTTCGGCCGCGCTCAGGGCCCGGTTGTAGACCGCGAGCTCGTCGAGCTTGCCCTTGCCGAACAGGGTCGTCGCGTTGCGGGACATGAAGTAGAGGCGCGAGCTGGCGAAGTTGCCGGCCCCGGTGCCGCTGGCGGTCTTTTCGTAGGAGACCGCTTTGCCGTCGACGTAAGGGGTGACCTGCTGGGCCGCCGGTGCGGCGCTGTCGAAGACGAGGGCGTAGTGGTGCCAGGCGCCGGCGCTGGGGCGTTCGAAGTAGGCGGTGTTGCGGGAGGCGCCGCGGCCGATCCCGACGCCGAACTTGCCGCCGAGCTCGCCGGCGTTGGGGTCGACGAGGAAGCCGCCGTCGTTTTCGTTGAAGTTGGGGGTCAGCTCCATCGCCAGGTGGTCGTCGTTCGCGTAGGCGGCCCAGTTGAGCCAGAATTCGACCGTCAGCTTTGCGGTGCCGGAGTAGTCGACTTTGGCGCTCGCCGTGGCCGCCGTGCCTTCGAAGGCGGCTGCCTTGTTGGGGTCGGCGGCGAGGGCGCCGGGCACGCCGTAGGTGATGCCGCCTTCGGCGATCGCGGTATTGCCGCCGGTGCCGTCTGCGAAGTTGCCGGCCGGCTCGCCGAGCCGCCAGTAATCGACCAGACCGGGGGTCGCGGTGACGGCGCCGAAGTAGGAGCCGACGACGGTGACCGTGTGGGTGACGGTTGCGGTTTCGCCGCTGTTGTCGGTGATCCGCAGCCCGACCGGGACGTCGCCGTTATGGGTGTAGCGCTTGCTCGCGGTCGGGGTCGTCCCGGTGTCGGTCTCGTAGCTGCCGTTGCCGTCGAGGTCCCATTCGTATTTGGCGATCGTCCCGTCGGGGTCGCTGGAGCCGGACGCGTTGAAGCTGACCGTGTTGCCGATCGGCACGATCGCGGGGCTCGCGGTGAATGCGGCCGTGGGCGGCTGGTTGCGCACGGTTACGTTGACGTGGGTGATGCCTACCGAGCCGCCATCGTCGGTTACCCGCAGGCCGACGTTGTACTGCCCCGGGGCCGAGTAGGCCTTGGCGGCGATCGGGCTGGAGCCGGTGGTGGTCTCGAAGCTGCCGTTGCCGTCGAGGTCCCATTCGTATTTGGCCACGGTGCCGTCGACGTCGGAGGAGGCGGAGGCGTCGAAGGCGACCGGGGAGTTGGTTTCGACCGGGTTCGGCGTCGCCGTGAACGAGGCGAGCGGGGCTTTGTTGCCGCCGCGGGCCAGGTAGTGGGTGAGGACTTCGCTGCCGCTGAGGGCGCGGTTGTAGACGGCGAGCTCGTCGAGGCTGCCTTTGCCGAACAGGGCGGAGGCGTTGCGCGACATGAAGAAGAGGGTCGATTTGGCGAAGTTCCCCGCCCCGGTGCCGCTGTTCAGCTTTTCGTAGGAGACGGCTTTGCCGTCGACGTAGGGGGTGATCTGCTGCGCGGCGGGCGCCGTGGTGTCGAGGACGAAGGCGTAGTGGTGCCATTCACCGGCGCTCGGCCGCGCGATGTAGACGTTGTTGCGGGATTCGCCGCGCCCGAGCGCGACGGCGAACTTGCCGCCCTGCTCGCCCGCGTTGGGGTCGACGATGAAGCCGCCGTCGTTTTCGTTGAAGTTCGGGGTCAGCTCCAGCGCCAGCTGGTCGTTGTTCGCGTAGGCGGCCCAGTTGAGCCAGAATTCGACCGTCAGCTTGCTGGTCGCCGAGTAGTCGACCGGGGCGGAGGCGGCGCCGCTGAGGCCGTCGAAGGCGGCGGAGCTGTCGGGGTCGAATTCGAGCGCGCCCGGTGAGCCGAGCGTCACTCCGCCTTTCAGCGTTGCCGGGCTGACGCCCTGGACGTCGGCGAGGGTCGAGCCGGACTTCTCGCCGAGGCGCCAGTAGTTCACCAGGCCGGGCGTGGCGGTGATCGTGCCGCTGTAGGAGGTGCCGACGTAGACGGTCCGCACCGTGCTCGCGGTGGCGCCGCCTTCTTCGGTGACCCGCAGGCCGACCGGGTATTCGCCGGGGCTGGGGAAGGAAGTGGTGGTGGTCGGCGAGGCGCCCGAGCTGGTCTCGTAGCTGCCGTTGCCGTCGAGGTCCCACTCGTATTTGACTACCGGACCTTTAGCGGTCGTCGAGCCGGAACCGTCGAGGGTCACAGTCGCTTTCGGAGCCACCGGGGTCGGGCTCGCGGTGAACGAGGCCTGCAGGGCGGGGTGCTGGACGGTGACGGTGCGGGTCGCGGTGTCGGTGGCGCCGCCGTTGTCGGTCACCCGCAGCCCGACCTGGCGTTCGCCTTCGGTCGCGAAGCTGGTCGTCGCTTTCGGCGAGGTGCCGGTGTTCGTCTCGTAGGTCCCGTTGCCGTCGAGGTCCCATTCGTATTTGGCGATCGTGCCGTCGGGGTCGCTAGAGCCGGAGGCGTCGAAGCTCACCTGTTCGCCGACTGTGGCCGGGTTGGGCGCGGCGGTGAAGGAGGCGGCCGGGGATTTGTTGGAGCGGCTGGCCTGGTAGTGGGAGCTGACTTCGGCGGCGCTGAGGGCGCGGTTGTAGAGCGAGACCTCGTCGAGGCTGCCTTTGCCGAAGAGGGAGGACCCGGCCCGCGACATGAAGTAGAGGGTCGAGTTGGCGAAGTTGCCGGCGCCGGTGCCGCTGTTCAGCTTTTCGTAGGCGATGGGTTTGCCGTCGACGTAGGGAGTGATCTCCTGCGCCGCGGGCGCCGCCGTGTTGAAGACGAGCGCGTAGTGGTGCCAGGCGCCGGCGCTGGGGCGGGCGAAGTAGGCGTTGTTGCGGGATTCCCCGCTGCCGATGCCGACTCCGAACTTGCCGCCGAGCTCGCCCGCGTTGGGGTCGACGAGGAAGCCGCCGTTGTTGAGGTTGAAGTTGGGCGTGAACTCGAAGGCGAGGTCGTCGTCGGTCGCGTAGTTCGACCAGTTGAGCCAGAATTCGAGGGTCAGCTGCGAGGTGCCGGAGAGGTCGAGCGGGGCGCTGGCGGCGCCGGTCGCGCCGTCGAAGCTGGCGGCGGTGTCGAGGTCGCCTTCGATCGCCCCCGCGGTGCCGAGGCTGAAGCCGCCCTGCGCGGTGGCGGGGTGGTTGCCGACCGGGTCGGCGAAGGAGCTGCCGCTTTTCTCGCCGAGGCGCCAGTAGTCGCGCAGCCCGGCGGTGGCGAGGACTTCGGAGCTGTAGGTGCTGCCGTGGCCGACGATCAGCGCGTGGCTGACCGTCGCGGTGCCGCCGCTGTTGTCGGTCACCCGCAGGCCGATCTGGCGGTTGCCTTCGCTCGGGAAGGAACGGGAGGCGAGCGGGGAAGAGCCGGTGTTGGTCTCGTAGGTGCCGTTGCCGTCGAGGTCCCATTCGTATTTGACGACGCTGCCGTCGGGGTCGCTCGAGCCGGAGGCGTTGAAGTTGACCGTCGATTCGACCGGGGCCGGGTTCGGGGAGATCGTGAAGGCGGCCTGCGGCGCTTTATTGCCGGGGGTGCCGCTGCTGACCACGAGGACGCGCACGGCCTGGTCGCTGGCGCCGCCGCTGTCGGTGACCCGCAGCCGGACCGGCACTTCTTCGGGGTTCGGGTAGGGCTTGGTGACGGTCGGGCTGGTGCCGGTGTCGGTCTCGAAGCTGCCGTTGCCGTCGAGGTCCCATTCGTACTTGACGATCGTCCCGTCGGAGTCGGTCGAGCCGGAGGCGTTGAAGGAGACCGTGCTGCCGGCCGAGGTAGGGTTCGGCGTCGCCGTGAAGGAGGCGGAAGGGGGTTCGTTGCCGTCGACCAGGACGCCGGCCGGGGTCGCGGGTTGGACGCCGCCGTCGGCGAGGATGTTGTAGGTCGCCTGCTGGATCCGCGGGTCGCTCGAGTCGACCGGTGGGTCTTCGTAGCTTTCCGTCGGTTTGTTCATGTAGTGGGGAGCGAGGCCCCAGGACCACTGGATCGTGCCGGCGGCGAAGACGAGGGCGCCGCTGGCGGCGGTGTACTTGACCGCTGAGACCGTGCTCGGCTGGCCGGGCGGCGGCAGGGTCGAGTAGAGCAACCCCTCGTCCTGGATCCACTCGGCGGGGCTCGGCGCGGTGCTGAGATCGCTGAGGGTGAGGCGCTTGACGCCGGTCGGCTCGCGGTTCAGGTACTGGGCCTGGGCCGGGATCGAGTCCCACTCCCAGCCGACCAGGCTGGTGCCGATTTTGGTGTCCGAAGATTCCGAGATGCCGGTGTTGCGCCAGATCCGGTCGCCGGAGAACTCGTCTTTGTCGTTGGTGGCCGGCACCGTCAGCGGGTAATCGACGTTGTCGTTGTCGCCGACGTACATCGAGCCGAGTAGGGAGTTCTCCGGTTCGTTCGGCCCGACCCGGCCGCCGCTGGGGGCGTTGGGGTTGCCGGGGAGCGCGCCGTCGTCGCGCCAGGTGGTGGTCGCGTACTGGGGGTTGTCGTCGCTGGTCCCGGCTTTGCCGTCGAGGCCGAGGGCGTCGTCTTTGGTTCCTTTGATGCCGTCGGGACCCCAGTCGTTGACGCCCTTGGAGCCGTCGGGCACGCTGCCTTCTTTGGTCCCCTCGACCGCCTTGTAACAGACCAGGGTACGGCCGCCGTTCTCGTAGCGGACCTTCCAGTAGGCCGTGTTGCCGCTGAACGAGGCAATGTTGACGCCGGCGTCGCGGGCCGCCTTGTAGCCCGCCATCTCCGCTTCTGACCAGTACTCGTCGTGGCCGGAGAGAACCAGCGTTTTGTGGTTCAGCAGCTGCCCCGGGGTTGAGTTGACCGAGACGCTGTCCGTGTAATCGACTTCATAGCCCTCCCGCTCGAGCCAGGAGACCATCGGGAAGTCGGCTTTGAGGAACCAGTTGGCCTCGTCGAAGCTGTTGACGTAGGGGCGGTCGAAGGAGACCTTGACCGCGCGCGAGGTGCCGGTGACCGTCGTGAACCCGGCCGAGTTGAACCGGTAGAGCGAGTGGCCGTTGTAGTTGTTG
>DASTGL010000396.1:0-2645 GCA_035719145.1 Solirubrobacterales bacterium | reverse complement strand
GGAGCGTTCCTACTCTCGCTCCTCTTCCTGCTGCTCTCCGGCGGGGTCGACGGGACGGCCCCGTGGGCGAGCGGCGAGGTCGCGCGCCTCGGCCCGGTCGCCGTCGCCGTGATGCTGGCGCTGCTGGCGGCGCTCGGCCTCCGAGACAAGGTGCCGTTCCTGGCGGCGCGGGCGGAGATCTACGGCAACCTGGCGCTGATCTTCCTCTTCCCGCTGACCAACCTGGTGATCGCCGCCCAGCTCGTCTTCTTCTGCATCTGGTGGGGCGCCGCCTCCTCGAAGCTCAACCGCCACTTCCCCTTCGTGGTCACGGTGATGATCAGCAACACGCCCTGGAACCGCTCGCGGGCGATGAAGCGTCGCCTCTACACGCGCCACCCCGAGGATCTGCTGCCGTCGAAGCTCGGCGCCGCGGCCGCCCACCTCGGCACGGTGATCGAGTTCACCCTGCCGCTCGTCCTCGTCCTCTCCAGCGGCGGCATCGTCCAGACCGTCGCCGTCGCCGGGATGGTGATCTTCCACGCCCATATCCTCTCGACCTTCCCGCTGGCGGTGCCGCTGGAGTGGAACGTCTTCATGATCTTCGGGCTCCTCTTCCTCTTCGGCCACTACGGCAGCGTGCCCTGGTCGACGATCGACGACCCGCTGCTGCTGGTCATCCTCGCCGTGACCTGCGTCGGCTTCCCGATCCTCGGCAACCTGCGGCCCGACCTCGTCTCCTTCCTGCCCTCGATGCGCTACTACGCCGGCAACTGGGCGACCAGCCAGTGGCTCTTCCGCCGCGACACCGCCGCCGAGGCGAAGCTCGATCGCGACCTGGTCAAGGCGGCGCCGACCGTCGGCGTGCAGCTGGAGAAGTTCTACGAGCCCGAGCTGATCGACGTCCTCCTCTACAAAGGCCTCGCCTTCCGCTCGATGCACTCGCACGGGCGGGCGCTGAACGGGCTGACCGCGCGGGCGGTCGACGACGTCGAGGACTACGACGTCCGCGAGGGCGAGCTGGTCGCCGGCGTCGTCCTCGGCTACAACTTCGGCGACGGCCACTTCCACGACCAGCGCCTGCTGGCGGCGGTGCAGGAGCGCTGCGGCTTCGCGCCGGGGGAGCTGCGGGTGGTGACGCTGGAGAGCCAGCCGGCGCAGGTGCAGCGCCAGCGCTACCGGATCTGGGACGCGGCCGAGGGCCTGGTCGAGGAGGGCTACGTCGACGTCGCCGAGATGGCCAAACGCCAGCCGTGGCTGGGGGAAGAGCCGTTCCCGGTCGACTGCCCTAAACCCCGAACTGCATCAACTTGACCACCCAGCAGATAGTTAAATTGATGCAGTTCGCGGTGTTCATGAAAGGCGTGACGTTATGAGCAGCGCGATCGTCGTCGGCTCCGGGCCCAACGGGCTCGCCTGCGCCGCGATCCTCGCCAAGCGCGGGGTGGAGGTGACGGTAATCGAGGCCGAGGACCGGATCGGCGGCGGCACCCGCAGCGCGGAGCTGACGGCACCGGGGCTCTTGCATGACGAGTGTGCGGCGACCCACCCGATGACGGTGAGCGCGCCGGCCACCGTGGAGCTGGAACTCGATCGCTACGGGTTGGAGTGGGCTTGGCCGGAGGTCGACCTCGCCCACCCGCTCGACAACGGCGGCGGCGCCGCGATGCTGCGCTCGCTCGAGGCGACGGTGGCCGGGCTGGGGGAGGGCGGAGCGCGCTGGCGCCGCACCTTCGGCCCCTCCGCCGAAGCCTACGAGGCGCTGATCGAGGACATCTACCGGCCGGTGATCCGAGTCCCGCGCCACCCGTTGAAGCTGGTGCGGTTCGGGCTCGGGGCCGCGGCGCCGGCGAACCTGCTGGCGCGGCAGCTGGGCACGCCCGAGGCGGCGGCCCTCTTCGGCGGCGTTGCCGCCCACGCCTACGCGCCCCTCAACCGCCCGCTCAGCTCGGCGGTGGGGATGGCGTTGATCGCCTGCGGCCACGCCAACGGCTGGCCGGTCGCCCGCGGCGGCACGATGGCGATCGCCGAGGCGCTGGCGGCGGTTATCCGCGAGCACGGCGGCCGGATCGAGACCGGGCGCCGGATCCACTCACTTGACGAGCTACCCCGGGCCGACGCCGTCGTCCTCGACCTGGCGCCGCGCGGCGTCCTCGAGCTGGCGGGGGAGAAGCTGCCGCCGCGGACCGCCCGCGCCTACCGCCGCTTCAAGCACGGGCCGGGCGCCTTCAAGCTGGATCTCGCGGTCGAGGGGGGAGTGCCCTGGGCGTATGAGCCCGCCCGCCGCGCCGGCAGCGTCCACGTCTGCGGCTCCTTCGCCGAGGTCGCCCTCGCCGAGCGGGAGATCAACCGTGGCCGCATGCCCGAGCGCCCCTTCGTCCTCGTCGCCCAGCAGTACCTCGCCGATCCGGGGCGCTCGAAGGGCGACCTGCACCCGGTCTGGGCCTACGCCCACGTCCCCAGCGGTTACCCGGGCGACGCGGCCAACGCGATCCTCGACCAGATCGAACGCTTCGCCCCGGGCCTCCGCGACCGCGTCGTCGCCGCCTCCACCCGCACCCCCGCCGAGATCGAGGCCGCCAACGCCAACTTCGTCGCCGGCGACATCCTCACCGGCGCCAACACCCCGCTCCAGACCCTCCTGCGCCCCCGCATCAGCGCCAACC
>DASTGL010000395.1:0-5997 GCA_035719145.1 Solirubrobacterales bacterium | reverse complement strand
CGGGATCGACGAACTCGAGGTGGCTCGGGTTGGGGGAGAGGCGGACCGAGATCTTCTTGCCGTCGGCGGTCTCGTAGGTGCCGCGGTGGCCGTAGTGGTACTTGACGTCGCCGGTGCCGCCATGGGGGATCGCGGCGACGGCCTTGACCGCGTCGATCCGCTTCGAGCCCTCGAACTCGGCGAGGATCGATTCCACCGGGCGGCCGAGGTTGTGGGCGAGGACGCTGAGGCGGCCGCGGTGGGCCATCCCGAAGACGACCTCGTCGGCGCCGGCCCGCTGCGAGAGGGTGACCGCCTCGTCGAGCATCGGCACGATCACGTCGAGCCCCTCGATCGAGAACATCTTCTGACCCAAATACGCTTTCTCGAGGAAGCGCTCGAACTGGAAGACGTCGATCAGCCGGTCGAGCAGGCGCTTCTTCTCCGCGTCGGTGAGCGGCTGGCGGTGCGCGCCGGTCTCGATCATCTCCCGCAGCCAGAGCCGCTGCTGGTGGGAGGAGAGGTGCTCGAACTGGTAGCCGATCGTGTCGCAGTAGGCGCTCCGCATCCGCGGCAGGGCCTCCAGCAGGCTCTCGCCGGGGACGCCGATCCGCAGGATCGAGGCCGGGATCCTCGCCATCAGCTCCGGCGTCAGGTTGACGTTCTCGGGCTGCAGGGCCGGGTCGCCTTTGGGCTCGGAGCCGAGCGGGTCGAGGTGGGCGGCGAGGTGGCCGTGGGTGCGGTAGGCCTTCAGCAGCGAGGTCGCCGCCTGCACCGCCTGCAAAAGCTCTTCGTCGATCTGACCGGGGGCGGCGGCCGGTTCAGCGCTGGGCGCGGCGGCGGACAGCGGCGGCGCCGAGGCGCTGGCCGGGTGGGCCTTGGTCACGGCCGAGGGGTCCTCGAAGCCGAGGTCGCGGGCGACCGACTCGTAGAACTCGTCCTCGCCCTGCAGCAGCTGCTCGATCCGGCGCAGGAAGGCACCCGACTCGGCGCCCTGGATGACGCGGTGGTCGTAGGTCGAGGTCAGCGTCATCACTTTGCTGACGCCGAGCTGCTTGATCCGGTCCGGCGAGGCGTGCAGCCACTCCGGCGGGTAGGCGATCGAGCCGGTGGCGATGATCGCGCTCTGCCCGGAGAGCAGCCGCGGCACCGAGGCCATCGTCCCGATCCCGCCCGGGTTGGTGAGGCTGATGTTGGTGCCCTGGAAGTCGTCGGCGGAGAGCTTGTTTTCGCGCGTCTTCGCGATCAGCTCTTCGTAACGTGAGTGGAAGCCGGTGAAGTCGAGCCCGTCGGCGCCCTTGATCGCCGGGACCATGAGGCTGTGGGAGCCGTCCTTTTTCTCGACGTCGACGGCGATCCCGAGATTGACCGGGCTGCCCTCGATCGCGAACGGCTTCCCGTCCTGCTCGGCGAACACCCGCGTCATCACCGGAAAGTCTTTAGCCGCCTCGACGATCGCCCAGGCAACCAGATGGGTGAAGGAGACCTTCAGCCCGCGGTCTTTCAGCACCGAGTTGATCGACTTCCGCTTCGCGTCAAGCGTGTCGACAGCAATCGTCCGGAACGAGGTAGCCGTAGGCACCGCCCGGCTTTCGTCCATCGCATTGGCCAGCATCGCCGCCGCCCCCCGCAGCTGCTTCGCCTCTCCCTGCGCGGGAGCTGCAACTCCGTTCCCACCGCCGTTGCCGGCGTTAAGCACGTCCTCTTTGGTCACCTTGGACCCTGGTCCTGAGCCGCTTACCGAAGCAAGATCAACCCCGTTGGCCTCGGCAACGCGACGAGCAACGGGCGTAGCTCTCACATCAGCGGCCCCGTTGCCTGACCCACCGTTGGAGCCACCGGTCTTACTAGCGGCATCTCCCGTGGGTGACGTCGTAGGGGGGACCGTCTCCTGCGTAGTTGCAGGAGACGGTGGGTCCCCTGCGGCGGCAGGACCCGCGGGCCCAGCGCCTAGTCCCTCAGCCGTCCCGCCACCGGCTTCCATCTCAGCCAAAGGAGCCCCAACCGGAACCTCGTCGTCGACCTGAGCAACCAGCTTCGTGATCACCCCGTCCATCGGCGCCGGCACCTCGGCGTCGACCTTGTCGGTCGACACCTCGACGATGGTGTCGCCCTCCTTGACGGCGTCGCCCTCGGCCACGTGCCACTCGAGCACGATGCCCTCGGTCACCGACTCGCCCATCTCGGGCATTGGGATCTGCACGGTGGCCGTCTCGGGCATCTCTTGCTCGCAGTCTAAGGAAACAGGTTTATCGGCAGCGAAAGGGAGATACCCTGCAAGGCGATGAGCTATTTCGTCACCGGCGCCACGGGCTTCATCGGCCGCAACTTGGTCGAGAAACTGCTGCAGCGCGAGGGCACCGTCTACGCCCTGGTGCGGGCCGGCTCGCGCGGGCGGCTGGAGGAGCTGCGGACCAGCCTCGGCGCCGACGGCGCCCGGATCGTCCCGGTCACCGGCGACCTCTCTCAGCCTGGACTCGGTGTCTCCGAGGAGGACCTGGTGGCGATGCGGGGGGAGATCGACCACTTCTTCCACCTCGCCGCGATCTACGACCTCACCGCCGACGCGGAAGCCCAGGAGATCGCCAACGTCGAGGGGACGCGCCACGCGATCGAGCTCGCCGGCGCGGTCGAGGCCGGCTGCTTCCACCAGGTCAGCTCGATCGCCGCCGCCGGCCTCTACGACGGGGTCTGGACCGAGGAGATGTTCGAGGAGGCCGAGAAACTCGACAACAATCCCTACTTCCGCACCAAGCACGAGTCCGAGCGGCTGGTCCGCGACGAGTGCCAGCGGCCCTGGCGGGTCTACCGGCCGGGGATCGTCGTCGGCGACTCGCGCACCGGCGAGATCGACAAGATCGACGGGCCCTACTACTTCTTCAAGAGCCTGCAGCGGCTGCGCAAAGTGGCGCCGGGCTGGCTGCCGATCCTCGGGATCGAAGGCGGCGAGATCAACATCGTCCCGGTCGACTTCGTCGCCGCGGCGATCGACCACATCGCCCACAAGCCGCGGCTGAACGGGCGCGCCTTCCACCTCACCGACCCCAACCCGCACACGGCGGGCGAAGTGATCAACCTCTTCGCGCGGGCCGCCGACGCGCCGCAGATGGCGGTGCGGCTCGACAGCGACGTGACCGAGCCGGCGACCGGCGCGGTGCGGACGGCGCTGAAGCTCTTCCCGCCCGCCAAGCGCGCGGCGACGATGGCGCTGAACCAGCTCGGCCTGCCGCCGGAGCTGCTCACCTACGTCGATTACCCGACCAGCTTCGACTCGCGCAACACGCAGAAAGCGCTCAAAGGCTCGGGGATCGAGGTGCCGCCGCTGGAGAGCTATGCGACCCGGGTCTGGGACTACTGGGAGCGCAACCTCGACCCCGACCTCTTCAAGGACCGCTCGCTCTCGGCGGCGGTGCGGGGCAAAATCGTCCTCATCACCGGGGCGTCTTCCGGGATCGGCAAGGCGACCGCGGTCAAGGTCGCCGACGCCGGCGGCACCGTGCTGCTGGTCGCCCGCTCGCTCGACAAGTTGGAGGAGACCAGGGACGAGATCGTCGCCGGCGGTGGCACCGCCCACATCCACCAGTGCGACCTCTCCGACATCGAGGACATCGAGCGGATGGCCGAGGAGGTCCTCACCTACCACGGCCACGTCGACATCCTCGTCAACAACGCCGGTCGCTCGATCCGCCGCTCGATCGCCCTCTCCTACGACCGCTACCACGACTTCGAGCGCACGATCCAGCTCAACTACCTGGGCTCGGTGCGGCTGATCCTGGCGCTGCTGCCGGCGATGCGCGCCCGCAAGAGCGGCCACATCATCAACATCAGCTCGATCGGGACGCAGACGAACCCGCCGCGCTTCTCCGCCTACGTCGCCTCGAAGGCGGCGCTCGACGCCTTCAGCCGGGTGATCGCCTCCGAGGTCGTCGACGACAACGTCCACCTGACGACGATCCACATGCCGCTGGTCCGCACGCCGATGATCGCGCCGACGCGGATGTACGACATGTTCCCGGCGATCACGCCCGAGGAGGCGGCGGAGATGATCGCCAAGGCGATGATCCGGCGGCCAAAGAAGGTGGCGACGAAACTCGGCACGATGGGCGAGCTGATGTACGCGGTCGCCCCCAAAGCGAGCGACTCGATCCTCAATACGGCTTACAAGCTGTTCCCTGATTCTCAGGCCGCGAAAGGCAAAAAAGAGGAGGCTCGGGACAAAGCTCCTTCGACCGAGGCTGTTGCCTTTGCGCACCTGATGAAAGGCGTTCACTGGTAGCGAGGTAGGTTGGGCTGGTGAGCGAACGCCGGCTCAAGCACTGGGGTTGGGGGTACGAGGATCAGGCTCCTACGGCGCAGCAGCTGCGGGAGGCCGCTGAAGGGATTCGCGCGCGGTTTGGGTTTGGGGGTGAGGTGAAGGAGCCCGTGCCGCTGGAGGCGGTGGAGCTGCGGAAGGCTCACTTGAAGCGGCCCGCTGGGCTCGGTGATTTGTTTTCCGATGGGCACTACGAGCGGGTGGCTCACTCGTTGGGGAAGGCCTATCGGGATGTGGTTCGGGGGTTCTACGGGCGGTTTGAGAATCCGCCGGACTTGGTGGCTTTCCCTCGGGACGAGTCGGAGATCGAGGCGGTGCTGAGTTGGGCTGAGGCCGAGGGGGCGGCGGTTGTTCCTTTTGGTGGGGGGACGAGTGTGGTTGGCGGGGTCGAGCCGCGGGTGGGGGAGCGGGCTGTGGTCTCCTTGGACCTGCGGCGGTTGGATCGGGTGTTGGAGGTTGATCCGACCTCGCTGGCAGCGCGGATCCAGGCCGGCGCTCTCGGGCCTG
Source organism: Solirubrobacterales bacterium (assembly GCA_035719145.1). Lineage (GTDB taxonomy): Bacteria > Actinomycetota > Thermoleophilia > Solirubrobacterales > 70-9 > VAYN01. The sequence goes on along the minus strand of DASTGL010000395.1, from coordinate 1,199 downwards.
GGCTCGAGGACCAGCTGCGGGAGCACGGGCTGACGCTGCGGCACTTTCCGCAGTCGTTCGAGTACTCGACGCTGGGCGGCTGGATCGCTACGAGGGCCGGCGGGCACTTCGCGACGCTCGAGACCCACATCGACGACCTGGTCGAGTCGGTGCGGGCGATCACCCCGCGCGGGACCTGGGAGAGCCGACGGCTCCCTGGCTCGGGGGCGGGTCCGTCGCCGGACCGGATGCTGATCGGCTCGGAGGGGATCCTCGGGGTGATCGCCGAGGCCTGGGTCAGGGTGCGGCCGCGGCCGGAGTTCAAGTCGTCGGTCAGCGTCGGGTTCGGTGACTTCGGCGCCGCGGTCGAGGCGGTCCGCGAGATCGCCCAGTCCGGCCTTCATCCCGCCAACTGCCGCCTTCTCGACGCCGAGGAGGCCGGTTTCACCGGCGCCGGCGACGGCAGCACCAACATCCTGCTCCTCGGCTTCGAGTCCGCGAGCCAACCCGTAGACGCCCCGATGGCTCAGGCGCTGGATTTAGCCCGAGCCAACGGCGGCACCCCCGGCGAACCCCGAACTTCCACGCCGACGGGACGAAAAGGGGCCTATATAGATCGAAATCGTCCCGTCGGCAGCGAAGAAGCCGGCGAGGGCGGGGCGGTCGATACGTGGCGCGGGGCGTTTCTCTTGGCTCCTTATCTGCGCGACACCTTCGTCGCTTGCGGGGTGCTGTCGGAGACGTTCGAGACGGCGATCACCTGGGATCGCTTCGGGGAGTTCCATGCGACGGTGATGGAGACGGCGCGGCGGGTCGTCTCCGAGGTCAGCGGGGTGCCCGCCGACGGTCCAGGGGCGCCGCGGGTCAGCTGCCGCTTCACCCACGTCTATCCCGACGGCGTCGCGCCTTACTTCACCGTCCTCGCGCCGGCGATCCGTGGCGGTGAGGTCGAGCAGTGGGACGAGATCAAGGCTGCCGTCTCCGAGGCGATCATCGACGCCGGCGGCACGATCACCCACCACCACGCGGTCGGCCGCGACCACCGCCCCTGGTACGACCGCCAGCGCCCCGCCCCCTTCGCCGCCGCCCTGCGCGCCGCCAAGGCCGAGCTCGACCCTGCCGGCATGCTCAATCCCGGCGTTCTCATCGACCCCTAGCGCTACCCTTTTGCGACCGATTCGCCCTGGACCGGGTAGCTGACGCTTGTCCCCAGCCCCACC
>DASTGL010000394.1:0-8136 GCA_035719145.1 Solirubrobacterales bacterium | reverse complement strand
GGCGGCGCGTAGATCTGGGCGAAGGGGTAGCCCGCGCCCATCCGCAGCTCCAATCGCCGCCCGCCACCGGAGAGGACGAAGGGCTCTTCGCCCGCCGGCGCCAGGAAAGCGTCATCGAAGGTCCGCGAACCGAGCCGGCCGCTCGCCACCGCCGCCGGCTCTCGCCTTCCCGTCGACAGCATCCGCTCGTCCAGCTCCAGTCGCCTGCGCACCGGCGCCTCGATCTCCCACTCGCCCCGCTCAACCCCGGGCAGTTGCAGGTAGGGATGGAAGCCGAAGGCGATCGGGGCCGCCGCCTCCTCCCCCGCCCGCACCGTGGTCGCGATCCTCAGCTCCGCCCCGAGCAGCCGTGCCTCGATCTCCACCCGGTGCGGGAACGGGAACGCCTCCAGCAGCCGCGGGTAGGCGCCGAAGTCGAAGCTGGTTCCAAGCAGGCCGCCGCCCTCGTCCCCTTCCAGCTCCAGGTGCCGCTCGACCTGCCAGCCCCGCGCCGCCGTCAGCAGCCCGTGCATCGGCAGGCCGCTGCCGTCGCGCTTGACGTGGAGTCCCTCCGGGTCCAGGTTGACCTCACGCCCCGCCAGCTCGAACCGGCTGCGCCCGAGCCGGTTCGCCCACGGGTGCAGGAAGGGAATCCCCATCGTCGAGCCGACCTCGACGTACTGCGCCAACCCGCCCCGCTGTCCCAGCAGCTCCTGGCCGCGGTGCCGCAGGGAGCAGCAGACCATCCCGGCTTCTGGGACGAAGATCGCCTCGATGCCGCCGAGCGCCTCGCTTTCGAGCGTCAGCGCCGCCAGCCCCTCCTCGGTTCGTTCCCCCACCATCGCCCGCGCATCTTCTCCGTAGTCGCAGCGGCAAAATGCGCGGCCGAACGCCGATGGCGCACCCCCTGCTCCGGGCTAGCCTCGCCTTGTGGATGGGACGGGACCCGCCGAGCGACAGCTGCGCGACGCCTATGTGCCGAACCGGCGCGTGCGCTTGGCGAGCGACGTCGCCGGGATCTGCGCGGTGTTGCTCCTGATCGGGCTGCTCGGCACCGCCTTCACCTGGTGGGGGCGCTCGGCCCTCTTCGACCTCGCCGAGAGCTCTCGTCAGACGGTGAAGATCGACCCCGGCTTCCTCGTCGGCCCGGCGCTGATCCTGATCGCCCTGCCGCTCGTGATCGGACGCGCCCGTCAGCTGGCGCTGAAGCGCTGGTTCCGCACGCGGATCCTGATTGCGGCGCTGCTTTGGGCGGCGGGGCTCGTCGCCCTATCGATCAAGGTCGGTGGCCTCGACTCCAGCTTTGACGTCAAAGCCGGTACCTACGTCTCCGCCGGCCTGCTCATCGTCGGCCTCGTCTCCACGCTGGCGATGTGGCCCGGCGACCTGCCGGTCGTCAGGGTCAATCGCAAGGGGGTCGTGCGCGAACCTACGGCTGCTGCAGGACCGCGAGAACGTTCCCCGACGGGTCCTTGAACCAGGCGATCTGCGGTCCGGGGCCGCGGACGATGCCCTTGGCGTCGTGGTCGAACCCCTCGTAACGCTCGAAGCTGACGCCGCGGGAGCCGAGCTCCTCGACGGCGGCGTCGATGTCGTCGACTTCGAAGTTGAGCATCGTGTAGCTGGCCGGCCGCATGTCGGCGCTGAGGTACATCAGCACGTCGCATTCGTCGGCCAGCTTCAGCCGGGTCAAACCGTGTTCCTGGTCGAGCACCTCGACGGCGAGGCCGAGCGTTCCCTCGTAGAACTCGGTCGCCCTCTTCAGGTCGTTGACCGCGAACCCGCTGGTTGCCTTGCTCTCCCCAAGCATCTTCTTCACTCTAGCGGCGGCCGGCCGCGCCTGCGCTTTTTTTCCGCGGTGCGCCGCTTCTGCTCGAGCCGGCGCTGCTTCGAGGCGCGGCTCGGCCGGGTCGGTCGGCGCTTGCGCTGGACCCGCAGGCCGGCAGCGAGCTTCTGCGCCAGCCGCTGCAGCGCCAGCTCGCGGTTGCGCGACTGGCCGCGTGCGTCCTGGGCAACCGCGGTGACGACCGGGTCCAGCCGCTCCAGCAGGCGCGCGCGCTGCGCCTCGTCGAGCGCTCGGGAGGCCTCAACGTCGAAGACGGCTTCGACCCGCGAGGCGGTGACGTTGGCGTGCTGGCCGCCGGGACCGGAGGAGCGGCTGGTCCGCAGCTCGATCTCGGCCAGCGGCAGCGAGAGCCGCTCGTTGATCCGCAGCTGCTCGGCCACGCTCAGCCGGCGAGCTCGGGGATGTGGCGCTGGAGGTGCTCGGCGATCGTCCGCCGCACCCACTGCTGCGTCTCCGCATCGGCCATCCGGTAGCGGCCGAGCAGCAGCTTCTGGTCGTCCAGCGGCAGGCCGGCGATTTCCCAGCGCACCGCGAGGCGCTCGAACAGCGCCTCCGAGCGGCGCCGCCAGGCGTCGTCCTGCGAGGCCGCCTCGCCCGCCGGCGGCTCGCCGAGCTTGGCGATCGTCGCGGCGCTCAGCGTCTCGCGCAAGGTGAGGACGTTCCCCTCGGGGTCGGTGTAATCGACGGTCGGCGCCTTCTCCCGCGGCCGCCGCTGCTTCTTCCGCTTCGCCACGTCGCTAGGCGAGCGCGTCGATCTTCGTCGCCAGCTCGAAGTCGGCGGCGGTCAGGCCGCCCTCGGAGTGGGTCGAGATCGTCACCGTCACCGTGTCCCAGGAGATCGCCAGATCGGGGTGGTGGTTCATCGCCTCCGCCGGCTCGACCAGGCTGGAGACGAACTCGACCGAGCCGACGAAGTCGCCGCGCTTGAAGCTCTTCTCGATCGCCTCGCCGGAGCGGGCCCAGCCGGAGAGCCGCGCCAGCCTCTCCTCCACCTCTGCATCGCTCAGCAAGGCCACGCGCTTATGCTGGCAGGCGAGCGATGCCCGTGCAATCGAACGACAAACCCGTCCTCTGGCAGATCGACATCTCCCACTACGCCGAAAAGGCCAGGTGGGCCCTCGACTACAAGGAAGTCGACCACGTCCGCCGCTCGCCGCTGCCCGGTACCCACATCCCGATCGCCCTCTTCCTCACCCGCGGCGCCCAGCCGACGATCCCGGTCCTGCAGATGGACGGCCGCGCGATCGGCGACTCGACCGCGATCATCGCCGCCCTCGACGCCAAATACCTCGATCACCCCCTCTACCCGTCGAAGCCCGACGAGCGCGAGCGGGCGCTGGAGCTGGAGGACTGGTTCGACGAGAACCTCGGCCCCCACACCCGTCTGTTGCCCTTCTACGAGCTGATCCAGGAGCCCGACCTCTTCGCCGAGGTCGCCGCCGCCAGCGTGCCGGGCCCGCTCGGCAAGGCGAAGCCGGTGGTCGGCGCCTACGCCCGCAGATACACCAGCCTGCGATGGGGCGCGAACAAAGGCGAGGACGCGCAGCGGGCGCGCGAGGCGATCGTCGCCGCCTTCGACAAGCTCGAGGCGGAGCTGGAGCAGGGCGACGGGGAGTTCCTCGTCGGCGACCGGCTCAGCGTCGCCGACGTCACCGCTGCCTCGCTCTTCTACCCGATCGTCGTCCCCCCCGAGGGCCCCCTCTCACCCGACCTTCCCCGCCCAGCTGCCCTCGACAGCTTCCGCGAGAGCCTCAGCGACCGCCCCGGCTACCACTGGGTCGAAGAGACCTTCAGGCGTCACCGCTAGAAGACAAAAGGTTCCGGAATTGATAGTCTGCAGCGCATGCAGGCGGTGGTCGAAGAGAGGGAGATGCCTATGGAGCTCTATGACGAGCGGTTCAAGCGGATCGATGAACGGCTGGCAGAAGTCGACAGGCGGATCACCGAAACGGCCAAGACGACCGATCTACGCCTGAAGGAAGTAGATCGGCGAATTACTGAAGGGAATGAACAAACGGCTCGACAGTTCAAGGAACTGGATCGACGGATCACGGCAGGCAATGAAGAGTCGGCTCGGCAGTTCGAAGAAGTGAACTTGCGATTCGAGGGCGTGAACCGGCAGTTCGAGGGCGTGGACCGGCAGTTCGAGGGCGTGAACCGGCGGATCGACGACAACACCTCTGAACTCAAAAGCTTCAGGCAGGAGATCCAGGCCTTCCACTCCACCTTCCAGCGCGGCAACTACACGCTGGTTGCCACGATCGTCGGAGCGATCATGGTGCTGGTCATCAAAGGCGGCTAGCCCCCGATCGGGGCTCTCGGGTTGGCGCCCCAGAAGACCACGGTGCCGAGCATGCCGATGATGTGGACGGCGACGATGTTGAAGACCATCGATTTGGCGGTGGCGGTGCCGACACCGACCGGGCCGCCGGAAGCCGTGTAGCCGTAGTAGCAGCCGACGAGCACGATCACGGTCGCCATGACCATCCCCTTGATCAGGCTGAAGACCAGGTCGGGTGGGCTCTGGTACATCCAGAAGATCAGCAGGTAGCCCCCGGAGGAGACGTCGCCGACCTGGTGGACCACCGAGAGATAGCTGGCCGCGTAAATCAGCACTATCCCGATCAGGTAGAGGAAGGGAATCGCGATCCACGCCCCCAGCAGGCGGGTCGCGCAGAGGAACGTGATCGGCTGGATCCCCATCACTTCGAGCGCGTCGATCTCGTCGGAGATCCGCATCGCCCCGAGCTCGGCGACGATCCCGGTCCCGACCTTGGCCGAAAGGATGTACCCGAACGCGTAGGGAAGCCCCTCGCGCAGGTCGCAGTAGGCCGAGAACAGCCCGGCCAGCGACGGGGCCCCGATCGAGCGGTTGAAATAGGCGCCCTGGAGACCGCACTGGAGGCCGAGGATGAAGACGAAGGCCCAGATGATCAGGGCCGAGCCGAAGATCAGGATGCCCGCCTGGCGCAGGCTCTCGCCGAAGAACTTGAACACCCTGCCCGAGTAGACCTGGCCCGCGACCTGGACGCCGAAGCGGCCGATCTCCCCGAAGGAGTCGAGCCACCCGCGCGGGACGTCCAGCCAGGCGTTCACCGCACCGCCTGCAGTTCCGGGTTGGTGGCGAGGATGACCGAGCTGACGATGAACTGGAAGAAGAAGACCGCCATCAGAGCGATCACCACCGCCTGGTTGACGGCGCGGCCGACACCGGCGGCGCCGCCGGACGCCGACATGCCCTTGTAGGAGCAGACGACGGCGACGATCGCCCCGAACATCGTGCACATCAGGACCGAGCTCGCGAGGTCGGTGATCGTCGCGTTGCTGAACAGGGTGGCGAAGAAACCGCCGAGCGGCTGGTGGTAGAGCAGCTCGGCGACGATGCCGGCGCTGAGGCCCATGATGATCGCGAAGATGTCGAGCAGCGCGGTGACGAACATCAGGGCGAGGAAGCGCGGCACCACCAGGTTCTTGACCGGATCGACGCCGAGCACCTGCAGGGCGTCGAGCTCCTCGCGGATCTTCCGGGCTCCCAGATCGGCGGTGATCGCGGTGCCGGCCACTCCCGCCACCACCACCGCGGTGACGAGCGGGCCGATCCAGCGGATCGCGATCACGACGAAGAAGCCGCCGAGGCGATCGAGCGCCCCGAACAGCGAGAGGATCCCGGCTGCCTGCAGCCCCGGAGCACCGAGGTTGAGGGCAAAGGTCGAGATCAGGAGCGGGAACCAGGAGAGCTTCAGGACGAAGAGGAACTGCCAGACGAACTCCTCCCCGTAGGGATACGGAGATCTCACGGCGGAGATCAACGTCCTCGTGGTGAGGATCATCATCATCCCCACCTGCTCGAAGGCTGATTTGACGGGGAGCAACCCCCGCGCTACCGCTTCGCCCGCCACCGGCTCATCGCCCTCCCGAGGGGGCCGCGGTCGGCTGCCCGCCGTCGCACCTCCTGCTGAGTCTCCCGCTGCGCGGCGGCCAGCTGCGCGATCAGGGTGTCGCGCGTCTCCTCCAGCTCCTCGACCCCGGCGACGTGGGCGACCGCGCGGCGCGGCGCCGTCGGCAGATCGGCTTGGAGGTGGGCGGTGTAGGTGGCGAGCTCGGCCTCGAGCCGGGCGATCTGCCGCCGCAGCTCCTGCCGCACCTCCAGCACTTCGCTCTCCTCCGTCGGCAGGCCGGCGCAGGCCATCGCGACGATCGCGAGGTCGCGCGGCTGGAAGCCCTCCTCTTCCGCCCGCCGCAGCGCCTCCGAAGCGATCTCCTCCAGTTGCGGCGCCGCTTCGACCCCCTCGGCGACGAACGTCCCCTGCCCGTGGCGACTGACGACGAGACCCTCCTCCTCCAGCCCTTCGTAGACGCCCCGGACCGTGCCGACGTTCACCCCCGCCCACTCCGCGAGACGACGAAAGCTCGGCAACCGCTCCCCCGCCCGCAACTCGCCGGTCCGAATCAAAGCCCGCAACCGCCAGCTCAGCTGCAACCCCAAGGGCAGCTCATCATGGGGATCGAGGGCGAAAGGGTTTGCCTCAAGCTGTGCCACTCGCCAGCACAGTAATAGCCACAACTGTGCCAGTCAACAAAACAGCGCTACTCAGGGCGTGAGGACGATCTTCAGCGCTTCGCGGTTGTCGTAGATCTCGTAGGCCTCCGCGGCCTGGTCGAGCGGCATGTGATGGGTGACGAGCGGGCTCGGGTCGAGCTTGCCCGCCTCCATCAGGGCGAGGACGCGGTCGACGTGGGCGATCACGTTGGCGAGACCGAGCCGCAGCTGCAGGCCCTTCAGCCAAGCGAGCCCGAGCGGGACCTCGCCCTTGCCGGCGTAGGCGCCGATCCCGGAGACGGTGCCGGCGTCGCGGGCGAGGCTGACGGCCAGCGCCAGCGGGCCCGGATCCCCCACCGCGTCGACGACGACGTCGACGCCGAGGCCGTCGGTCGCCGCCCGCACCGCCTTCTTCGGGTCGTCCTCGCTCAGGTGCAGCGGCGTCGCGCCGAAGCGCTCGGCCATCTGCAGCCGCTCGGCGACGGTGTCGACGGCGAAGACCGCGACCGCGCCGCCGGCGATCGCCGCCTGCACCGCGCACAGCCCCACCGGCCCCAGGCCCAGCACCGCGACGGTGTCGCCCGCCTTCATCTCCGCATGGGCGATCGAGTGGTAGCCGGTCCCCATCACGTCGCCGGCGAAGAGGGCGACGTCGGCCGACATACCCTCCGGCACCCGCCGCAGGGTCAGGTTCGCCCGCGGGACCGCCAGCAGCTCCGCCTGCGCGCCCTGCAGGTCGCCGAGGTTCTTGCCGTGGCCGAAGGTCTGGCCGTTGCGGCAGCGGTGGTAGTCGCCGCGCAGGCAGGAGGCGCAGGTCGCGCAGGCGGTGTGGAAGGTGCCGAGGACGCGATCGCCGACCGCGACCCGCTCGACGTCGTCCCCGGCTGCGACCACGGTGCCGACGAACTCGTGCCCGATCGTGAAACCCTGCTCGACCGGCACCCGGCCGTGGTAGATGTGGAGGTCCGAGCCGCAGATGCCGCTCGCCTCGACGCGGACCAGCGCGTCGTCGGCGGCGCCGATCTCGGGATCGGGCTTTTCCTCGATTCGCACCTGCTCGGGGGCTTGGAAGGTGACGGCGCGCATGCGGCGCCGAACGCTACCGGCCCCGGACCAGGAAAGCCCCCTAGTTGACGCCGGCGACCTGGAAGCGGCTTTTTTCGCCGCCGACGCTGGCGGTCTCTTCGATCCGCGCCTCCAGCGCCAGCTCTTTCTCGAAGTCGGCCGCCTCGCCGTGCTGGAAGGAGACGTCTTTGCCCTCGAGCAGCTCGATGAAGATCTCGACGAAGCGGGCGTCGAGCTGTTTGCCGGCGACGCGCCGCAGCTCGACGATCGCGTCGTAGCTCGACATCGGCGTCCGGTAGGAGTCGCGCGCGGTCATCACGTCGTAGGTGTCGGCGACGGAGATGATCCGGGCCAGCTCGGGGATTTCGTCTCCGGCCAGACCGCGCGGATAGCCTTTGCCGTCGATCCGCTCGTGGTGGGCGAGGATGATCTCCGCCACCGGGCCGTAGCCGTCGAGCGAGGAGACGACGCGCGCGCCCTGCTGGGGGTGGCGCTTGATCAGCATCCAGTCCTCGTCGGTCAGCGGCACGTTGGCCTTGAGGATGCGGTCGGGGAGGATGAACTTGCCGATGTCGTGCAGGAGCGCGGAGATGTGGACGAGCTCCTCCTCGCGGCGCGAGTAGCCGGCGCGCTGGGCGATCGCCCGCGAGTACCGCGCGACGGCGGCGCTGTGGCGGGCGGTCATCTGGTCCCGCAGGTCGAGCGT
>DASTGL010000393.1:0-4787 GCA_035719145.1 Solirubrobacterales bacterium | reverse complement strand
GGTGCTGCCGTCGTCGACCACCAGCAGTTCGACCTCGTCGATGCCCGGCAGCGAGCGCGGCAGGTCGGCGATCGTCTGCGGGAGGGTGGCCTCCTCGTTGAGGCAGGGGATCTGGATGATCAGCTTCATGGGTGGGCGCGCAGCGTATTAGGCACGACCCCCGTAGCTACGCCGGGGAGGGGGTAGAATCCTGGTTGATTGACGAGTCAGTCAACCACCGATAACGACTTCTTGCAGCGCGCGCTCACCCTTGCCGAGGGCGGCCGGGGGCGCGTGAGCCCCAATCCTCTGGTGGGAGCGGTGATCGTCCGAGATGGCCGGATCATCGGCGAGGGGTTCCATGCCGAACTCGGCGACCTGCACGCAGAGCGGGCGGCTTTGGCTGACTGCCGGGAGCGGGGAGAGGATCCGGTTGGGGCGACGATGTACGTGACGTTGGAGCCTTGTGCGCATCAGGGGCGGCAGCCGCCTTGTGTCGAGGCGATCCTCGAGGCCGGAATCGCTCGCGTGGCCATTGCCTCAGATGACCCCAGCGAGAAGGCGGCCGGGCGCGGCCCCGGCATCCTCCGCGACGGCGGCGTCGAGGTCGCTTTCGCGAATGGCGCCGAGGCCACCGTAGCGCGGCGTCTCAACCAGCCATTCCGCAAACACGCCCGCACCGGCCTGCCCCTGGTCGTCCTGAAGATGGCGATGTCCCTCGACGGCGAGACCACCACCGCCCCCGGCGACGGTCCCTGGATCTCCGGCCCCAAGAGCCGCGAGCTGGTCCACCGCTGGCGAACCGAATCCGACGCGATCGCGGTAGGCATAGGAACCGCCCTGACCGACGACCCCCTCCTAACCGCCCGCCCAGCTGCCGACGGGACGAAAACGGGCCCATATAGATCGAAATCGTCCCGTCAGCCACTACGGGTGATCTTCGACTCGCAAGCCCGCCTGCCGCTGGAGTCCCAGCTGCTCCAGACCCTCGACCAAGCCCCCGTCCTCGTGGTAGCCGCCCCCGACGCCCCGAGCGACCGCATCTCCGCGCTCCGCAACGCCGGCGCCGACGTCCTCCAGACGAACGGCCTCGAACCCGCCCTCCGCGAACTAGGCGCCCGCAACACCACGAGCCTCTTTCTCGAGGGCGGCAAGACCCTGGCCACCTCGTTCCTCTCCGCCGACCTGATCGACGAATCGCGTACCTTCATCGCCCCGATGCTCCTAGGCCGTCAACCAGAGCCACTCCGTCGCGCGGGTGGCACGGTAGGGGGGACCATGTCTGAGGAAGCTTTAGCTACCGGAGGACATGGTGGGTCCCCTGCGGCGGCAGGACCCGCGCGCCTACCGGCCCAAGAGTCGTCAGCCACAACCGTAGGCGACGACCTCCTGATCAAGGCCCGCTACAAGGAGTGGTGAAGTGTTCACGGGACTGATCGAAGACCTAGGCAAGGTAGAAGCGATCGAGCGCGGCGATGACGGCGCCCGCCTGCGCATCGCGACGACGCTCGCGCCCGAGATCGCCGACGGCGACTCGATCGCCGTCAACGGCTGCTGCCTCACCGCCACCGCGGTCACCCCTGGCGGCTTCGAGACCGCGGCGATGAACCAGACGCTCCAGGTCACCGCCCTCGGCGCGATCGAGCAGGGCGCCCGCGTCAACCTCGAGCTGGCGATGAAGGCCGGCGACCGCCTCGGCGGCCACATCGTCCAGGGCCACGTCGACGGCGTCGGCACCGTCCTCTCGACCGAGGAGGATGGCTTCGCCCGCCGCATCCGCATCGAGCTGCCGCCCGAGCTGCTCCGCTACGTCGTCGACAAGGGCTCGGTCACGCTCAGCGGGGTCAGCCTCACGGTCGCCGATTTGGGCGATTCTTGGGCTGAGGTTTCCCTCATCCCTGAGACCCTGGAACGGACCAACCTCGCCGATCTGGCGCCAGGAGACCGATTGAACGTCGAGTGTGACGTAGTCGCCAAGTACGTGGAGCGATTGATGTCACCATTCGCCGGAAAGGAGCAGGCGTGAACCCCATGGCAGAGGCCCGAGGACAAGAGAGCACGGAGACGCGGCAGAGCCCGTTCTCCTCGATCGAGGAGGCAATCGAGGAGATCCGCGCCGGGCGCATGGTCGTCGTCTGCGACGGCGAAGACCGTGAGAACGAGGGCGACCTGGTGATGGCGGCGCAGTTCGCGACGCCGGAGGCGATCAACTTCATGGCCAAGGAGGCGCGCGGGCTGATCTGCCTGGCGCTGACCGCGAAGCGCTGCGAACGGCTCGGCCTCAACCTGATGACGGCGAAGAACGAGGCGCCACTGGAGACCGCCTTCACCGTCTCGATCGAGGCCGCCGGCGGCGTCAGCACCGGGATCTCGGCGCACGACCGCGCCCACACCGTCCAGGTGGCGATCGACCCCGACTCGGGCCCGCGCGACATCGTCGTCCCCGGCCACATGTTCCCGCTGAAGGCGAAAGAGGGCGGGGTGCTGGAGCGGACCGGGCACACCGAGGCCTCGGTCGACCTGGCCCGCCTCGCCGGGCTCACCCCGGCCGGGGTGATCTGCGAGGTGATGAACGACGACGGGACGATGGCCCGGGTCCCGGACCTGATCCCGTACTGCGAGAAGCACACCTTGAAGATGATCACCGTCGCCGACCTGATCGCCTACCGGCGGCGGACCGAGAAGCTGGTCGAGCGCGTCGTCGCCACCGCGCTGCCGACCTCGTTCGGCGACTTCACCGCCGTCGGCTACCGCTCGCTGGTCGACGACAAACACCACGTGGCGATGGTCAAGGGCGACGTCGACGGGGTCGAGGACGTCCTCGTCCGCGTCCACAGCGAGTGCCTCACCGGCGACGTCTTCCACAGCATGCGCTGCGACTGCGGCGAACAGTTGGAAGCGGCGCTCTCGATGATCGAGCGCGAGGGCCGCGGCGTCCTGCTCTACCTCTCGCAGGAGGGGCGCGGGATCGGCCTGCTGAACAAGCTGCGCGCCTACAAACTGCAGGAGGAAGGCGCCGACACGGTCGAGGCCAACCTCAAACTCGGCCTCCCCGCCGACCTGCGCGACTACGGGATCGGCGCCCAGATCCTCGGCGATCTCGGGCTGACCAGCATCCGCATCCTCACCAACAACCCGAAAAAGATCGTCGGCCTCGAGGGCTACGGGCTCTCGGTCTCCGAGCAGGTGCCGATCGAATCCGCCCCCAACGCCCACAACGAGGCCTACCTGCGGACCAAGCGGGAGAAGATGGGCCACTCGCTGCACCACCAGGGGCTCGCCCTCGACGAGGAGATGATCCGCGACGAGGAGGAACGCGACGCCCTTGACGGCGGCGCCAGGGACGGCGATGGCTGAAGCCGGGGCGTTCCTGGAGGAGTTCTCCAGCGAAGAGAAGTCGAGTCTCGCCCCGCTGCACTTCGGGGTCTGCGTCGGCCGCTTCTACGAGGACCTGGCGCAGCGGTTGCTGAGCGGGGCGCGGCAGGGCTTCGAGCTGGCGGGCGTCTCCGCGGACGCCGTCACCGAGGTCTCCGTCCCCGGCGCCTACGAGCTGCCCTTCGCGGCCAAGCAGTTCGCCGAGAACGGCTATGCCGGCGTCGCCTGCCTGGGCGTCGTCATCCGCGGCGAGACCGACCACTACGACTTCGTCTGCGCCGAGGCCGCCCGCGGCATCCAGCAGGTGCAGCTGGAGACCGGCATCCCCTGCGCCTTCGGCGTCATCACCTGCGACAACATGGACCAGGCGCTGGCCCGCTCGGGAGGCGACAAGCGCGACCAGGGCCGCAACGCCGCCCTAACCATCGCCCGCATGGCCCTCCTCAAGCGCCAGATCGGCTGACCAGCCCATCGCGTGGTTCCTTTCGGACGGATGCCGTCCAAAAGGAACCGCAACTCGGACTCCGGTACCATCCCGCGACCGATGGCCAAGGTATGCCACAGCTGCGGCAAGGGACCGGCGTTCGGCCAGTCCCGAAGCCACTCGATGGTCGCCACCAAGCGCCGCTTCGACCCGAACCTCCAGAAGGTCCGGATCCAAGAGAACGGCCGCCCCCTCAGGGCGTACGTGTGTACGCGCTGCCTTAAGGCCGGCAAGGTCCAGAAGGCCGCCTGAGGCCATCTGACCGGCGCTATAGCGCACCCAGCTCTTCGCAAGTAGCTCCGCTACTAGCTCATCACCGGTCACGCACTAGCTTGGCCAGCTGACCTCAGGACGACCTCCTGGGTCAAGTTGGCCGATTCTGTCGGAGGACGAACATATGCTCGTATAGCAACTACGATCACAATCACCTCTGGAGGACTGAAATGGCAGCAAGAAGAACGGGTCCCCGCGCCGCTTCGTCTGCGGGACGCACGCTCAGCTCGCCCGCGGCTTCGAAGGCAGCTCGACGTGCAGCTGCGTCGGATCTTGCCCAGGTCGGCAACAACAAGCGCACTGGGAAAGCTGCGGCCTCAGCCGCCGGAAAGACGCTGAGTTCCCCGTCCGCGTCGAAAGCGGCGAGGCGTGCCGCTGCGTCAGATTTGGCTCAACGCCGACGGTAAGGAGGCGACAATGGGGCTTGAAATGGAATTTCGCGACAACCGAGGCCGCAAGCACGACAACCTCGAGTCATTGCTTGAGGCTGAAAAGGAAACGCTGGTCGAAGAGGCGGCTCGGAATGTGGAGAAAGTGGTCCGAGCTCAGCGCTGCCCAACGCACGGGAAGACTCCATCAATCTCAACTCGAAAAGGCTCGGATGGATTCAGCTACACCATCGACGCTTGTTGTGATGAGTGTGTGGAAGTAGCTGAGCAGGCGCTCGAGCCCTATC
>DASTGL010000392.1:0-13400 GCA_035719145.1 Solirubrobacterales bacterium | reverse complement strand
CTCAGCCCCCGCTTCATCCGCATGCTGCGCGACTGGCGCCGCTTCAACCGCGAGGCGCAGGCGCTGATCGGGATGAACGGGACCGCGCCCTCGCTCGGCCACTGGCTCGAGCAGCAGGGCTTCTCCCGTCACTTCGTCGAGCGGCTGATCGTGCCGCAGGCGAGCGCCGTCTGGTCGGCGGACCCGGACCAGATGTGGAGCTTCCCCGCGAGCTTCATGGCCGAGTTCTTCGACAACCACGGCATGTACAGCCTTCGGGACCGGCCGAAGTGGCGGACGGTCAGCGGCGGCTCCCGCAGCTACGTCGAGGCGATCGTGGCGCCGTGGCGCGACCGGGTGCGGACCGGGGCGCCGGTGCGGCGGATCGAGCGCGTGCCGGACGGCGTGCGGATCGAGGCCGACGGCTGCGAGAGCGAGGAGTTCGACCAGGTCGTCGTCGCCGCCCACTCCGACCAGGCGCTGGCGCTGCTCGGCGATCCCACCCCGGCCGAGCGCGAAATCCTCGGCGCGATCCCTTACCAGCGCAACGAGGCCGTCCTCCACACCGACGCCTCGCTGATGCCGCGCCGCCGCGCCGCCTGGTCGAGCTGGAACTTCCACCTGACGGAGGAGCCGGCGACCGGCACCACCGTCACCTACTGGATGAACCACCTGCAGCGCCTGCGCACCCGCGAGCAGTACTTCGTCACCCTTAACCGCACCGATGAAATCGACCCGGCGAAGGTGATCCGCAAGATCGCCTACGACCACCCCGTCTACACCAAGGAGGGCGTAGCCGCCCAAGCCCGCCACGCCGAGATCAGCAACCCCGCCAACCGCACCCACTACTGCGGCGCCTACTGGGGCTGGGGCTTCCACGAGGACGGCGTAGTTAGCGCCCAACGTGTCTGCAACTCAATCGCAGGAGCCACTCCTCCCGAACTGCATCAACTTAACCACCCAGCAGATAGTCAAGTTGATGCAGTTCGCGTCCGGGCGGGCGAGGAGGAGGTGGCGGCGTGAAGACCGCGATCGAGGGACGAGGGATGGGGGTCGCCGGACCCTCCCCGCTGTTGTCCGCCGACCCCCATCCCTCGTCCCCCCGCCCCGCCTCGGCCGTCCCGCGACCCGCCCCGGCCGCCCGCCGACCCGCCTCGGCGGTCTATGAGGGGACCATCCGCCACCGGCGCTTCGAGCCGGTCGAGCATGAGTTCCGCTACCCGCTCTTCCTCATGTACCTGGACCTGGCGGAGCTGCCGGAGGTGCTCGATCCCTTTCCGCTCTTCTCGGCCCGCGGGCGCGCCCTCGCCCGCTTCCGCCGCGAGGACTTCATGGGCGACCCGAGCCGGCCGCTGGACGAGTGCGCGCGCGGGGCGGTCGAGGAGGCAACCGGGGTTTACCCTTCCGGCCCGGTCCGCCTCCTCGCCGGCCTCCGCTACTTCGGCCACAGCTTCAACCCGGTCTCCCTCTATTACTGCTTCGATCCCGCCGGGGAGCGGGTAGACGCAGTCGTGGCCGACGTGCAGAACATCCCCTGGGGCGAGCGCCACCCCTACGTCCTGGCGCGGGGGGAGCGCCGAGGCAGCGTCCTCAGCGCCGAGCTCGAGAAGACCTTCCACGTCTCCCCGCTGATGGGGATGGACCAGACCTATTCCTTCCGCGCCGGCGAACCCGGCGAGACCCTCGCCGTCCACATCGAGTCCCGCCCTCGCGAGTCCGCGAAGGACCGCGATATAGGCGGTCGAGCGCGGACTCGCGGAGGCCCTAAGCAGTTCGACGCGACGCTGAACCTGCGGCGGCGCGCGCTCTCCCAGCGCACGCTGACGACGATGCTCGCCCGCTACCCGGCGATGTCGCTGCAGGTGGTGGCGAAGATCTACGCGCAGTCGCTGCGGCTGAAGCTGAAGGGGGCGAAGTACCACCCGCATCCGCAGGGGAGCCGACCGAAGGGGTTCGTCTCGCCATGAGCGCCACCCACCCTTGGAGCGCCGATGGAGCCCCTCACGGCGGCGCCCGCCCGCGCCTCGGCGACGCCGCCGCCCGCGCCGGGGTCGGCGCCGTCCTCGGCCGCGTCCGCCATGGCCGCATCGACGTCGTCGAAGGCGCCCGCGAACGCGGCTACGGCCCCGCCGACGCCGACCTCCGCGCCACGGTCACGATCAACGACCCCGCCGCCTGGCGCGGGCCGCTGCGCGGCAGCGTCGGCCTCGGCGAGACCTACGTCGACGGCCGCTGGGAGACCGACGACCTCGTCGCCCTGATCCAGATCGCCGCCCGCGAGCTGCGGGGGATGGACGGCATCCGCGGCGCCGTCGCCCGCCCGCGCGGGCTCTGGCACCAGGTCCGCCGGCTCGTCCCCGAGAACACCCGCGCCGGCGCCCGCCGCAACATCTCCTCCCACTACGACCTCGGCAACAGCCTCTTCGCCTCCTTCCTCGACGAGCGGATGATGTACAGCTGCGCCTACTTCCCCGACGGCTCCGCCAGCCTCGAGGAGGCGCAGCTGGCAAAGCTCGACCGGATCTGCGACCAGCTCCGCCTCGGGCCCGGTAACCACCTGCTGGAGATCGGCACCGGCTGGGGCGGGATGGCGATCCACGCCGCCCGCCGCAGCGGCTGCCGGGTGACGACGACGACGATCTCCCGCGAGCAGTTCGAGCTGGCGCGCCGCCGCGTGCGCGAGGCCGGCCTCGAGGATCAGGTGACCGTCCTGCTCGAGGACTACCGCGACCTCGACGGCCGCTACGACCGCCTCGTCTCGGTGGAGATGATCGAGGCGGTCGGCTGGCAGTACTTCGACGACTACTTCCGCCGCTGCGACCAGCTGCTCACGGACGACGGCCTGATGCTGCTGCAGGCGATCACGATCGACGACCGCCTCTACCCGCTCGAAAAAGCCGCCAAGAGCTTCGCCAACACGCACGTCTTCCCCGGCGGCTGCCTGCCCTCGCAGGGGCTGATCGCCGACTGCCTGGAGCGGGTGACCTCGATGAAGCAGGTCTGGGCCGACGACATCACCGCCCACTACCCGCCGACCCTGGCCGAGTGGCGGACGCGTTTCTTCGACGCCTGGGAGCGGCTGCGCGCCCGCGGCTACGACGAGCGCTTCCGCCGCCTCTGGGACTTCTACCTCAGCTCCTCGGAGGCGGGCTTCCGCGAGCGGCGGATCGGCGACGTGCAGGCCCTGTTCGCCAAGCCCAAGGCACTGTGAGCGCAGGCGGGACGCACGGCGGGCGCGAGCAGCTGCTGCTGATCCACGGGCTCGGCGGCACCCGGACGATCTGGGAGCCGGTGATCCCGCTGCTCGAGGGCGAGCGCGAGGTGCACGCGATCGACATGCCGGGGTTCGGCCAGACGCCGCCGCTGCCGGAGGGCGAAGAAGCGAGCGCCGCCAACCTCGCCCGCGCCGTTCATGATCACTGCCGGCGCAACGGGGTCGAGCGCCCGCACGTCGCCGGCAACTCGCTCGGCGGCTGGGTGGCGCTGGAAATGGGCCGCTTCGGCTGGGCGGCCTCGGTGACGACCCTCTCTCCCGCCGGCCTCTGGCAACGCCCGCTCGGCGAGCCGAAAGGCGGCGGCGCCCGGATGCTGCTGCGCGGCTCGCCCTGGCTGAAGGCGGCCCGCCCCTTCCTCTCGGTCGCGCTGCAGTTCCCGCAGACCCGCGCCGCCGCCTTCCAGTCAATCGCCGCCCACCCCGAGCGGATCCCGCCCGACGCCGCCCACGACCTCGCGGTCGGCTGGCTCGACGGCGAGGGCTACGACGCCGCCAACCGGGCGATGCGCAACCACGTCTTCGACCCGAGCGGCTACCCGGAGGACGTGCCGGTGACGATCGCCTGGTGCGAGAAGGACCGCCTGCTCGGCCCGCCGAAGCCCAACCGCCGCCCGGCCCACGCCCGTTTCCTCGTCCTTCCCGGCGTCGGCCACACCCCCACCTGGGACGACCCCGAGCTGGTCGCGCGGACGCTGCTCGAGGGCAGCGCCGTAAGCTCCGAGGCGTAGGGCGCTTTCCCTTACCGCTGGTTCGGAAAAGCGCCCCGAAGCCGCCGAGCGAAGGAGGAGCAGTGATCGTCGAGAGGACCGAGAACCCGATGTGGCTGTCGAACGCCTACCTGGTCGCCGACCCGGAGCGCAAGACCGGCGTCCTGATCGACGGCAACGACGACCTCGGGCCGCTGCTCGAGCGCGCTGAGCGCGACGGGATCGAGATCACCCACGTCCTCGTCACCCACCCCCACGCCGACCACGTCGCCGGCCTCGCCGAGGCCCGGGCGCAGCTCGGCAACCCGCCGCTCGTCGCCCACGAGGCGACCGCCGCCGAGCTCGACGACGAGGTCGAGGTCATCCTCGGCGACGGCGACGAGCTCGACGCCAACGGGATCGGGATCAAGGCCATCTTCACCCCCGGCCACGCCGCCGGTCACCTCGCCTTCCTCGTCGACGGCACCGACGTCTTCACCGCCGACGTCCTCTTCAAGGGCACGGTAGGCGGCACCATGGCCCCCGGCGCCTCCGGCTTCGCCGACCTCAAGAACTCGGTGATGCGCCTGCTCGAGCTGCCGCCGGAGACCACCGTCCACCCCGGCCACAAAGAGCCGACCACGGTCGCCGAGGAGTGGGAGCACAACCCCTTCGTCCGGATCTGGCGCGGCCTCGACTCGACCGGCGAGGACCAGGTCACCGTCTGGGGCCGCCCCGCCACCCTGAAGCTCTGGGCCCCCGATTACGACGGTGGCAACAAGGCCTGGATCGTCTTCGCCGACTCCGGCGAAGAGGCGATCGTCGGCGGCTCGCAGGTGGAGCGCTAGCGAGGACTACTTCGTCGTCAGACGCGGAGCCCCACGACCGCTGACGATGCGGAACCCATAGCGGTTCTTCAGCTTGCGGCTGAAGCTCGTCTCGGCTAGGCCCTTGCCGTCGACCGCGCGGGCGAAGACGACGTACTTGCCGGCCGTGAGAACGCCCTTCAGCTTGAAGCTCCACTTGCTCGTGCCCTTTGCGGTGAGCCAGATCTGCGGGCACTGCTTCCCCTTCGGTCTCACTCGCTTGAACCGCAGCTTCGAGTTCAGCGCGAAGCAGCGAAGCCGCGCGGTAGCCGAGGCCTTGGCTTTGACGCCGCCGCGCGCCCGTTTCACCAGCGCGATCTGCACCTTCTTCACACCGTTGCCGTCAGGGTCGACCGCAGTCCCCACGAAGGCCCGCAGCTCCCCGACCCCCAGCTTCTTCGGCACGGCTTTCATCGTCGCGTGAGCGGGTTTGTTCTGCGCCACCGGCGCGGCGATCGGAACCGCCACCGGCTGAGGGTCGCCGAGATACCGCGTGACCGACATCCACGCAGTGTTAGCGCCAAAGGCGGTGCCGATCGTGACCAGTCGATCGGCGGAATCGACGGCGGCGTTTTCGACGTCTTCGCCGGAGGGAGCCGTTTCATTCCTGAATACGAAACCGCCCGATCCGAAGGCCGGGTCGGGGGTCCCATCGGGCCTGAGACGCCCAACCCAGGCCGCGCGCTGCGGCGGTTCCATCGAGCCGAATTCGTAAGGCCCGGCGAAGAGGTAGCCGCCACCCTGGGCGACGTTGACCGACGTTGCCGCGAATTCGTTGCCCATGCGCCGGGCGAAGATCCCCCCTTCGGCAAAGCTCGTATCGAGTTCTCCGTTGGCCAGCCAGCGAACCGCGGCGAACTTCAAGTGGTAGGTCGGCGGATTTGGTGGGACCGCGAAGTAGTCGAGACCGTAGCCCGAGGCGATGATGCGCCCGTCGGGGAACACGGCGAAGTCGGTGATGCGCCCGGCGCCGAATTCCGCTTCGGTGCCGATCACCGGAATCGGGGTGAAGGCGATCCCGTCGCCTTCACCGAAGCCGAGGTCGAATTCGCCGTTCGGCAGCAGCTTGATCAACGTGAAGCCGTTGCCGCCGCCGGCCCCGTTTTCGTCGCCTAGAAGGACACTGCCGTCGCCCAACATCGCCACGGCGACGCCACGGTCATCGCCTTCGCCGATTGCGGTTTCTTTCACCAGCGAGCCGTCGCCGCCGAAGCTCGGGTCCGGGCTGCCGTCTTTCCGCAGCACGACGACGCCGACCCCGTTGTCGCTCCCCGGCAGTTCGGAGGTGCCGCTGGCGACGATGCGGCCGTCGGGCGCGATCGCCACGTCTTGGGCCTGGTCCTCTTCGCTGCCAACCGGCACGGTCTCGACGCCGTCACCGCCGCCGAAGCTCATGTCCGGCGATCCGTCGGGGTTGTAGCGCGCGAACAAGAAGTCGACGTTTCCGGCCACTTCCGCCGCCCCCGCGGCGACGATCTTGCCGTCGGGCTGGATCGCGACGGCCTGGAATTCGCTGCCGCCGGCTACCGTCGTGGTCAGGTTCCCGCCGCTGCCGAAGGAAGGGTCGGGCTGGCCATCGGCGAGCAGCCGCGCGACGACTGCCTTGCCTTTCATCTCGCCGGCGATGACGACCTTGCTGTCGGGTTGGACAGCAATCCCTTCGGCGTAGCTTTCGTCTTCGCTTTCGAGCAGCTTCACCATGCCGCCGCTGCCAAAGCTCGGATCGAGGTCGCCAGGCGCCGCGCTCGCGGCCGGGACGATTGCGAGAAGGCCGCAGATGGGCAGGGCAACGAGGAACAGCCGCAGGCGGGTCATGGCCTGAACGTAACCGATCCCGGCGGCGCCGATCCAGCCCACTCGACGCACGGACCTTTAGTCATTTGCGCACATTTGGACGGATGTGCGATGGGTTAATCGCGCCTTTGTCTCCACACTTCAGCAATGGCGGAAGAAGTACAGGAATTCTTTTTCAACTGGTACCCGGTTTTCGGGGTCTTCTTCATGGCCCTGCTGCTCTACATCTTCCTGAAAATGATGCGGGGGATGATGGGCTCGACCAAGCCGGAGACGGTGAAGGCGAGCCGCACCGCGCCGGTCCTCTGGGAGGAGGTGCAGGGGGTCGACGCCGCCAAAGACGAGCTGATGGACGTCACCGCCTGGCTCCGCGATCCCGACCGCTTCTCCGCCCTCGGCGCCCAGGCGCCGCGCGGCGTCCTCCTCTACGGCCCGCCCGGCACCGGCAAGACGATGCTCGCCCGCGCCGTCGCCGCCCAGGCCGGGGTCGACTTCTTCGCCGCCTCGGGCTCGAGCTTCGTCGAGATGTTCGTCGGCCGCGGCGCCGCCCGTATCCGCCGCCTCTTCAAAGACGCCCGCAAGGCCGGCCGCGCGGTCATCTTCATCGACGAGCTCGACGCGATCGGCGGCTCCCGCTCCGGCGGGGGCGGCGACGGCGGCACCAGCGAGCGCGAGCAGGCGCTGAACCAGCTGCTGGTCGAGCTCGACGGCTTCGAGAAGGACCCCGGGATGGTGATCGTGATCGCCGCCTCCAACCACGTCGACAAGCTCGACCGGGCGCTGCTGCGCCCCGGCCGCTTCGACCGCCGCGTCCTCGTCGCCCCGCCTGACCGCAAGGGCCGCGAGGCGATCCTCCGCAGCCACGCCAAGAACAAGCCGCTCGCCCCCGACCTCGACCTCCGCGACGTCGCCCGCAAGACCACCGGCCTGACCGGCGCCCAGCTCGCCAACGCGCTCAACGAGGGCGCGATCATCGCCGGCCGCGCCGGCCGCTGGGCGATGACCCGCGAGGACCTCGACGAGGCGCTGCTGCGCCAGGCGGTCGGCTCCCAGCAGGCGCGCCGGCTCGGCTCGAAGGAGCGGCGGATCGTCGCCTACCACGAGGCCGGCCACGCGCTCTGCCGCAAGCTGCTCGGCCTCGACCCGCCGGAGATCCTCTCGATCGTCCCCCGCGGGCCCGCGCTCGGCTTCGTCGCCCACTCGCCCTCCGAGGACACCTACCTGAAGTCCCGCGACGAGCTGCTCGACGAGGTGGTGACGCTGCTGGGCGGCCGCGCCGCCGAGGAGGTGGTGCTGGGCGAGACCTTCACCGGCGCCTCCGACGACCTGGGCCGGGTGCACATGGTCTGCAAGCAGATGGTCTCCGAATTCGGGATGGGGGTCGCGATCGACCACGACGGGCCGCCGCCGATCGCCCTGCCGACCGGCGACTACGCCGTCTCCGACCAGACCCGCCGCGAGGTCGACCAGGCGGCGATGACGCTCGCCCGCGAGGCCTATCGGCGCGCCCGCGCCCTGATCTCGGCCAACCTCGAGGTCGTCGACCACCTGGCGGTGCTGGCGCTGGAGCGGGAGACGCTGACCCGGGAGGAACTCGACGAGATCTTCGCCGCGCACGAGCTGCGCGGCCTCGCCGCCCCAGGCTCGGGCTCGGCCCTGGTGGCGCTGAGCCGGGCGCCGGGCGGCTCAGCCGGCCCGACCGGCCTATAGGTATTGGTTTGTCAATTTGACCAATTCCTCCCTCGCTGAGTATGCTGGCTGGCCAGACGGCCAGTGAGTGACCACGAGCATTACTTTCCGCCGGGCCGATCGATGGCTCGGCGGGTTCACGGGGAGAGGTCGGTAGGGCTCCTCTACGGGCAGCGGGCGCTGTTGATCGGCGCTTTGGAACCGCTTACCTACACCGGCACGATGCTCTCAACCAACGCCGGCGACCACCCCTTCACCCGCCTCGCCCGCACCGCGAAGATCCAGGAGACGGTCTTCCTCGGCACCAAGGCCGAAGCCGACAGGGCGCTGGCGGCGGTCCACCGCCTGCACGAGCGGATCGAGGGCGAGCTGCCGGAGGCGGCCGGCGACCACCCCGCCGGCAGCGCCTACTCGGCCTTCGACCCGGAGCTGATGCTGTGGACGCTGGCGGTGATCGCCGACTCGGGCCGGGCGATGTACGAAGCGATGGTGCGCCCGCTCGCCGCGGACGAGCGCGAAGCGCTCTGGCAGGACTACGTCCGCTTCGGCGAGCTCTTCCTGCTCCCCCGCGAGGCGGTCCCGGCGACCTACCGCGAGTTCCAGGCCTGGTTCGACGGCAGGATCGCCTCGCCCGGCCTGCACGCGACCCCGCACGCCCTGGCGATGGCGCCGCTGGTTGCCTTCGAGCAGCCGGTCCCGCGGCACGCGCGGGCCAACATCGCGATCCAGAACGTCGTCATCAAGGGGACGCTGCCGCCGCGGGTGCGGGAGATCTTCGGCATCCCCTGGAGCGCGGCGCACGAGCGGGCATTCCAGGCGATCGCCGGCGCCCATCGCCGTTCCCGCCGCGCCCTCCCGCGCCGGGCGCGCCGCGGCCGCAACGACTACTTCTTCGACCTCGTCACCGCCGCCGAGAAGCAGCGCGGCGGCACCCCCACGCCGCGCCTCCCCACCGCCGCCTGAGCCAGCGCGGGGCCAACCTGTGGTTCCTTATGGAGCTATGACGTCCGCAAGGAACCACGCTTGAGCGGGGAGCAGCCGCGCTGGTGGTCGCTGCGGCCGGCGCAGAACCTGAAGCCGGCGACCTACCGCTGCCCGCTCTGCGGCAAGCACCTCCCCGCGCTCTCCGAGCACGTGCTGATCTGGCCCGAAGGCGACAAATCCCGCCGCCGCCACGCCCACACCGAGTGCGTCCTGCGCGCCCGCAAGGCCGGGCGCCTGCCCACTCGTGACGAGTGGCGGAAGTCACAGAAGCGTGAACCGAGTTCTCCCCGCATACCGGGGACAAGTCGGTTCACATTCCTGTCGCGCCTCCGCGCCCGCCTCTTCGGCAAGGATTAGGCCGTGCTCGAGCTTCTCGCCGTCGCGGCGGCCGGGGCCGCGGCGGGGTTCGTCAACTCCGTCGCCGGCGGCGGCGCGCTGATCACCTTCCCGACCCTGGTCGCGCTCGGCCTGCCGCCGCTCTCGGCCAACGTCACCCTCACCGTCGGGATCGTCCCCGCCAGCGCCGGCGGCGCCCTCGGCTACCTCGACCTGCTGCGCGAGCAGGGGGGGCGCTTCGCCCGCTTCCTCGTCCCGATGCTGGTCGGCGCCGTGGTCGGCACCGTCGCCCTCCTCCTCACCTCCAACGACGCCTTCGAAGCGATCGTCCCGGCCCTGATCGCCGCCTCCTGCCTGCTGCTGCTCCTCCAGCCCCGGCTGACCCCGCGCATCGGGCACGCCGGCAACGAACGCTCGCCCTTCCTGCTCGGCGGCATCGCCTTCTGCGGCGCCTACAGCGCCTACTTCGGCTCCGCCGTCAGCATCCTCCTCTTCGCGATCCTCGCCCTCTTCGTCGCCGACTCGCTCCAGCACCTGAACGCGATCAAGATCGTCCTTGTCGGCTGCGCCAACCTCCTCGCCGCCCTCGCCTACGCCTTCCTCGCCCCGGTCGCCTGGCGCTACGCGCTGACGATCATGGTCTTCTCCTTCGTCGGCGGCCGCGTCGGCGCCCACTACGCCCGCCGCATCCCCAGCGACCCGCTGCGGATCTCAGTCGCGGCAATCGGGCTGGCGGTGGCGGCGGTCCTGGCGGTGCGGGCGTTCGGCTAGTGCTGCTCGGGCTCCGGCGGCGGCAACGCCTCGAAGCAGAGCAGTCCCGCGATCACGTTCATCCCCTCCTCGCCGGCGCGGTCGAGGCGGGCAGCGGCGGCTTCCTGCTCCTTCAGGATCCCGTCGAGGGCTTTGATCTGGATCGCCGTCACCTTCCGCCACCCCCGCTCGTCGAGGCGGAGCGGCGTGCGCGTCAGGTGCCGGTCATCGCGTTGGTCGAAGAGCCCGGCCTGGAGCGAGTTGGCCGCATCGCTCATCAGCGTTTCGATGACGTAGCTGGAGAAGGCGCTGCGGACTCTTGGGCTCAGCTTCTCCCAGTCTGGGTTGTGGATCAGTGGCCGCTCGACCGCCCGGTAGAAGTGAGCGACGGAGCCGCGGACCGATTCTTCTTCCCTGATCTCGACCAACCCCAATTCGTCGAGCACCCGCACGTGGTAGCTGACGTTGCTGAGCGGAGCCTCGATCTCGGCTGCGATTTCCTTCGGGCTTGCGGTCCGTTCGGTGAGGATCGTCAGCGCCTTCACTCGAACGGGGTGGTTGAGGGCTTTGACCAATACCTCCTGCGGCGATTGATCGAGCTGCCGCTTCCGCTTTGCGACCTTCCGCCTCTTCCGCGCCACGCTCTTCCTCCCTTGCGTCGGATGTACTTGAGCGATAGAGCATAAGTGCCGTAATCTTTCGTCGCTAAATGCGCGGGTCTGCACGACCGTTGAAAACTCTTAAAGCATTTATGCCCTCTCCCTACCAGAGGCAATAAGCGACAGGGAGGGAGGTGAGGCAGCGTGAAGATCCAGAAATCGATCGCTGTGCCGGCGGTTCACGTGACCAAGTCGGCATAAGCAGTGACCGGGCGGGCGCCACCACGGTTGCCCGCCCGTCCGCTTGCCTTCCACTCGCGGATCATGGGCGGTACTGGGCTCGAACCAGTGACCTTTCGGGTGTAAACCGAATGCTCTCCCAACTGAGCTAACCGCCCCGGTCCTCCCATTATTGCTCGCCTCGGGATCGGTTGAACCCGGGGCGGCCGGTGCTCGTATGCCGGGCCATGACGCGTTTAGGGAGATGGCAGAGATTGCAAGGCCCGGCGCTCCTGCTGGCGATCGCGGTGCTGGGGTTCGGGGCGCTGATGGGCGGGCGGGCGATCGGCGCGACGGCGACGGCGAGCGGCGCCAAGAGCGTCGACATCAACCACTTCGCCTTCCACCCGCCGACGCTGCATGTGAAGCGCGGCGGCAAGGTCACCTTTGCCAACTCGCAGAACGTCACCCACACGGCGAGCGGCAGCGGCTTCGACACGGGCCACATCGCCCCGGGCAGCTCGGTGACGGTGAAGTTCAGCCAGAAGGGCACCTTCGCCTACCACTGCAAGATCCACCCCTTCATGAAGGGCAAGATCGTCGTCGAATAGCCTCGGTGGGGATGGACCTCCCCACTCTCTGGCGGGCCGCGCTGCTGCAGCTGGCGGCCGTCGCCCTCCTCTCGATCGCCTTGGCGCTGGCGCTGCCGCACAGCTTCTTCGAGAGCTGGGGCTGGATCGCCGGCCCCGCCGCCTGGATGCTCTGCGCCGCCTTCACCGCCCGCCTCCTGCGCCTGCCGCCGGGACCGACCCTCCTCGGCGCCGCGCTGGCGGGGCTGCCGAGCATCCTCGCCGTCGTCCTCGGCGTCCACTGGCTGGGCGCGGTCGTGGCGGTGGCGCTCTTCGCCCTCTGGTGCGCCCGCCTACGCGAGCGCGGCGCCGCTACCGCCCGAGCCTGACGCCGACTTCGGTTCCGGCGGGGAGCACGCGCCTCACTCGACCGCCGCCAGCTCCGCGATCGCCTCGCTGCGGGTGTCGAAGACGATGCCGGCGTCGATGAGGCCGGCGACTTCGAAGATCCTCTGCACCTGGTCCGAGCAGCCGTAGAGGACGAGGCGGCCGCCCTCGGCTTCGAGCTGGCGGCGCACCTGGAGGAAGAGGGCGATGCCGGTGGAGTCGACGAACTCGCACTGCTCGAGCCCGACGGCGATGGCGGAGTTGTCGCGGGCGACCCGATGCAGGACTGCCTGCAGCCGCTCGATGCTCCAGAGGTCGAGCTCGCCCTCGAGCTTCAACTCGCAGCGATCCTCCCCGATCGAGCTCTCGGCGATCTGCAGAATCTGCCCCCCGGCCATCCGCAACATTGTCCCAAGATCGCCTACCGACCGAACCGCATCAACTTAACCACCTGCTGGATAGTCAAGTTGATGCAGTTCGCAAGGGGCCAGGATCAGGGGGCGAGAGCGTGGACCAGCGTCGCCGCAGGAAGGATCTCGTCGATCCGGGCGACGGTCTCGCCGGCGTAGAGGGCACCGGCGTCGACCAGGGTCGCCGGCGCGTCGTCGGTCGGCCCGGCCGGCGAGAGCAGGCGGCTGTCCGGCCGCTGCGCCTGGACCATCCGCATCTGCAGCCCCGCCGGCACGCACCGCACCCCGGGGGCGATCATGTGGTTCAGGAGTCGGTTCAGCCGCGGACCGCGCACCAGCTCGCGGCGTTCGTCCTTTGTTCCCTCTGAGGGGTACAAAGGACGAACACCGGGAATCCAGTGGTCGGTGGCGGCGTTGGGGACGACACGGTGCGGGGCGGGCCAGGCGGCGCCGAAGAGGTCGGTGAGGAGCGTCTCCTCGGCTCCCAGCAGGCGCTCCTTATATAGAGCGTGGGCGCGGCTCTCCTCGCTGAGCAGGAAGCGGGTGCCGGCGACTGCCGCGTCGGCGCCGGCGTCGAGCGCGGCGCGCACGTCATCCCGCCCCGCGATCCCGCCCGCCAGCAGGACCGGGTACCCGGGCGGCAGCGCCACGCGCGCTTCCTCCAGCAGCTGCGGGGCAGGCGTCGTCCCGCGCACGTGGCCGCCGGCCTCGACGCCCTGGACGATCACCCCGTCGGCCCCCGCCGCCTGCGCCCGCCGTGCCTCCTCGACCGAGCCGCACTGGTGCAGCCAGACGCCGGCGGTCCGCCGCCGCGGCTCGCCCCAGAAGGTGACGACGACGTCCGCCCCGGCCGCCGCC
>DASTGL010000391.1:0-5391 GCA_035719145.1 Solirubrobacterales bacterium | reverse complement strand
CCACCGATCTGCGCCGCGACCGCCACCGCCTCGGTGCGGGCGCTGTCCCTGGTCGCCGGGTCGAACCAGACGACCGGGCAGACGTCGAGGGGGCCGATCGCCGGGTGAGCGCCGCTGTAGCTGCGCATGTCGATGCTCTCGATCGCCTCCTCGGCGCCGGCGGCGAGCGCCTCGGTCAGCGCCCCGGGCTCGCCCGCGAGGGTGAAGACGGTGCGGCCGTGGTCGGCGTCGCTGTGGCGGTCGAGGAGCCGCGCGCCGCGGGTGAAGGCGCCCTGCAGGAGGTCAAGCCGCCGCTCGTCACTGCCCTCGGAGACGTTGGGGACGGCGAGCAGGGGCGGCATCGTCCCCGCTCCTCAGACGAGGAGCTCGCCGCCGCTGACGACGGTCTCGCCGTCGATCTCGACCGTCGGTTCGAGCACCACGCAGTCGAGGTGGACCGGCACCTGGACAGTGCCGCCGATCGCCGCCGAGGCGCCGAAGGCGACGTGGCAGGTGCCGAGGATCTTCTCGTCCTCGAGGATGTTGCCGGTCAGCTCCGCCTCTTCGTTGGTCCCGATGCCGAGCTCGGCGACGCTGGTGGCCTCCTCGCCGTGGGCGGTCAGCAGCTCCAGCAGGCGGCTGCCGTCGGGGCCGGTCGCCTCGACCACACGCCCTTCGCGGACGGTCAGCGCGGTCGGGGTGTCGAGCAGGCCGACTTCGGCGATCGAGCCGTCGACGACGAGGACCCCCTCGGTGCCCTCGATCGTCGGCGCGATGAACCCCTCGCCGCAGGGCAGGTTGCCGAAGGCGCCGCGGCTGCCGAGTTCGCCGGCGTCGACGATCCCTTGGCGGCCGTCGAGGCCGATCCGCAGGTCGCTGCCGTGGGGGCAGGTGATCCGCGCCTCGGAGGCGCGGTTCAGCGCCGTCACGAGCGCCCAGCCGCGGCGGCGCATCTCCTCGAGGTCGCTGGTCATCAGGCGGCCCAGCATGTCTTCGGTCACGCCCGGCAGGCTGCCGATCCGGGCGCCCGCCTCGCTGGCGACTTTGCGCGCGTGGGTGTGGGAGAGCGACTGGATCGTCGGCGCCAGCACCACGTCGGCCGCGGCCATCGCCGCCGCCACGGTCCGCGGCGGCTCGGCGGCAGCGGAGTCGCGCTCGGAGATCACGGCAAGCGTCGCGTCGGCGCCCTCCCCTTGCGCCTCGATCCTCATCAGGGCGCCGATCTCTTCGGTGACCGGGTTGCAGACGACCAGCACGTCCTCGCCCGGCTGGATCCCCATGCACTGACGGACGACCGTCTTAACCGCTCTGTCGAGATCCGCAGGCACGGACCCAGCCTACCCGCGCAGCGCAAACGCTGCACCGTTTCCCCTGCAACCCACGCTCTCCCAGAAGCGGCGAATCAGTCGTCGTCGTGCCGGTGCCGGATCGACCACCCCTCGAACCAGATCAGGCCCACCAGCACCACCGAGAACGCCGTAAAGGGCGCCCACCAGTCTTCCGGCCGCACGATCGCCAGCGACACAACCGCAAAAGCATCGACCACGAGCAGGCACGCCACCAGCACCGGCCGAATAGCCGCCCACCCCGTCTCAGGAGGCCCACCGGACCGCTGCCCCATCGCTACCATCCCCCTCCCCGCCGGAGTAGCTCAGCTGGTTAGAGCAGCGGAATCATAATCCGCGTGTCGGGGGTTCGAGTCCCTCCTCCGGCATCGCGGCGCAAAGCGGAATCAGCGTTCTATTGATTTGTTCCCGGGACGAATGTGTCCCGAAGTCGGGAATACCGGAGGCAATCCTTTATCTACAGCCATGACGTGGCTGAGAAAGCGGCACTAGAGCGACTTATGGGCGATTCTCCAGGACATCAGCAACCTGAAAACAAAGACGTAGCCGCAGACAAAGACGTCACCGAAGAGATTCTCGCCGACCATCGGCGCTACCGAAGGATGCTCAAGGAGATTCCTGAGGTAGAACATTCTCTATTCGGCAAGGTTCTTGCGCCCGATGATCCTGCGCACCTGATCACGTTGCTCGGTCAATTGGCGGGTCTTCAGATCGGCGCGTGGCGCGGCCAAGCAAGTGCGACATGGACCATCGACTCTGCCCTCGCTCGTAGATACGCAACGGAGCGAGCTTGGCTGGGTGAGCAGTACAAGCTCACGGAGGCGAACGTTCGAGCAGTCGAGAAAGCACTGATCGAGCGCACGCGAAGCGCGGGTCTCGGAGGGGACCTCTGCGAGCTTGAGCTTCTTGCTCGCCTCCAGCATCACGGCGCCGCGACGCGGCTGCTGGATTGCACCCGTAGCGCCTTCGTGGCCCTCTGGTTCGCCTGCCAAGGACACGCCGACGACGACGGCCTACTGATCGGCTTTCGCCTCGCTGAGCACGCCCGTCATCTCGATACCGAAAAGCTCCGTTTGGACATTGACGAGCTGCTTGAGTACGGGGAAGGGCGCCCACTCTGGTGGCAGCCGCGTGGGCTTTCGCCTCGCATTTCAGCTCAACAGGCTGTATTCGTATTTGGGCCTATCGTGGATGAGCCATGGGGCTCAATCCGATTCGGGGAGGGCGCGATCGATATTGGCGATACCGGGAATGTTCCGGGCGCCGCCTTGATTCTAATTCGCAGCAAGCTGAAGGAGTCGCTGAACGGAACTTGGCGTGATCTCTTCGGCTTCAGCGAGGAAACTCTATTTCCGGACTTTGATGGGTTCGCTCAGTCACACGCGATCAATAGAACTTTCCCGCTGGAGTTTCCGCTAGGTGCCGGCGTCCAATGAACTTGTCCCAGGGCTGAGGCAGGCATCATGCCTCCGGATGCCGCCACTCCAAACACAAGATCCCATGAGGTTTGGGCGCCAAAACTGAGTCAACTATTGCTAGCTGCTGCTGGCGTCATAGCCTGGCTCATGGCCACTTCACTCGCGCTCCTGTCGAAGGGTGAAGCGGTCGCGACGGCTTTCGTGGCAGTCGGTGCTTCACTGATTGGGGCCGCGGCTTTCTACTCGCGGGTCCGGAAACTCACGAAAGAGGGGGTTGAGGTTGACCCGCTTGAGCAACTACGTGAGCTTGATGCGAACCTGCCACCGCCCTCCGGCGATGTTTCCGCATTAGAGGAGCGTCGGGGGGTGCTTGAGGCTGTCGAAGCGGTTGTGGCTCCATCGCCCTCCGAGCAACCGGACCAATCTCTTACCTACGTCAATCCAGTGGATCGGGGAGTTCGAAGCTATGAGCGCGCCATGCGCCTTGAGCAGGCAGCCCGTAATTGGCTCCTCGGAGAAGGCTTTGAGATAGAGGCGCTAGCCGCCGACTGGGGTGTCGACTTCATCGCTCGATGCGACGGCGCTGTCTATGTATTTGAGGTCAAATCGAGCCGTGGTGGACTCGGCAGTCCAACGCCAGAGGCATTGCGGAGCTACTACTTGCAGGCCAGAATTTGGACCGATGCAAACATTGGTCAGGACGAGCCTTTTTACCGAGTGCTAATCACTGACGTAGTCCCTCCACCCAACCTGCGTGATCGCTATCGCAAGGAAGGGATTGGGATCGTTCGTATTGATCTCGATCACGGTCAGGCGGATTGGGCATTAAAACCCCGCAATGTCCGTTGATTAGGTTGTCCCAGATACGACGGACTGGCTACCGGAAGGTGTTCTCCTTCACCCAACGGTCGAGATCATCACGAGTGAATCGCAATCCATGCACAGCCGTACGCATGGCAGATGACATGGGATCTCTCATCAGCTAGGGCGCCCGGGTAATGCGGGTGGCAAGATCAGGGCGGAGGACGAGCGATGAATGACCAAGACGCAGCGCGACTGGGCAAGGCCGCGGAGCACCTGGTGGCCGCCTCATGCATCCTGACCAGCGGTCTGAAGCTGAACGTCTCGACCAGCTTGGTGGATGACGAGGGTGTGGATCTCGTCTTCCATCGGCGAGGGAAATCCATGACCCTGGCCGTCCAGGTCAAGAGCCGTTCGATTGCAACCAAGGGCTTGAGCCAGCAAGGGCGCTTCTACGCGCAGGTCAAGGCCGCAACGTTCCGGCCAAGACGCGATCTGTATCTGCTCTTTGTCCCGGTCGACGTTGACGAGGGAACCTTCTCTTTCGTTTGGCTGGTGCCGAGCAAGATGTTTGCCAAGCGGCCCGTCAACAAGCGCGGTCGCCGCATCTTCAGCGCCTCCGCAAATGATGGGTCCAAGGATCAGTGGAGCAAATATCGAGTCGAGCGGGCTGAACTAGCGGGCGAAATACTGTCCGCGATCAAGAAGCTTGGTCCGAGGTAGTTTCCGCCGCTCGGTCTCCTACCCGGCGCGTGCGGACTCGGCTAGCGAGATGCGAAATCGAGCCACCGTGACGCTAGGGCCAGGATGATCCGGCAGCAAGGCCGCCAGCTTTCCTCGCCGAGAGCGGATGAATAGGGAATTCCCGAAGGGTCATCCCAAGAACTGCAAGCAGAGTCCTGGCGGGGTCCAAACCTGGCCGGGACTTCTTGTTTTCGCGCAATCTGGGAAATGCCGACACCCTGGCATCTGGACGGCCCTCTACCGTGGGATGACCATGAGTGACCTACCACTCACAGCGCCATCAACCCGTTTTTTAGAGTTGCTCGACCAGCATGGTCTTCTCGACGACCTACGGGCAGGAGAAGATGCTCTGCGCGAGTACGCGAGCTGGAACGGCAGTGTTTTCGAGTCAGTGATCTGGCCGATTGCAGTTCAGGAGCTCGGGCGTATCTACGAGCAGCTTGAGTTGCTGGTCAATGAATCCGGCGCGCCCAGCGACGACCACGAACTCGCGCTGACGTTCGCGGCCTTCATTTATGCCCGTTCGACGTGCGATGGGGCGCAGATCGTCATCGACGGCACGACCTTCGGGGATCACCCTCGCGGGCTGACGGATGTTCGCATCGAGCCGAACGCCCACCGGGGCGACTTCAAGATCAACCTCCTGATCGGCGTCACCGAGTACGGGCCGAACCCGGACTACATAGAGGGTTCCGACCTGCCCACTAGCAAGACAGTCACCCGTGAGGCTGCACTGCTCAAGAACCTCGAGTTGGATTATCAAGAGGCCAAGCTAACGCGGCAGGCACTCAAGGCGCTCGGCCTAACCCCTGTGATCTTCGATCAGGATGAGATCGAACGTGATCCTCTCGCGCTCGCCCGTCGGGTCGTGGACGACCTTGGGCGCGAAGCTCATGACGAAGTTTACCCGGTCGGCTCGTAGCCTCGGACGATCATTCATCCGGTCCACCCCACTATGTCAACGATTACCGCGCTGAGTCCGCTTGAAAACGCACCGCCTTCGTTACCGACCTTAACGTCCATTTCGGGGGGCGGCAGCGCGCGACGACCAGGGGAAGTAATCGCCCGGTCCACCGCCGGGACCTACTCGTATGAGGCTAATG
>DASTGL010000390.1:0-4309 GCA_035719145.1 Solirubrobacterales bacterium | reverse complement strand
GTCGACTTGCCGCCGCCGCTCGGCCCGACCAGGGCCACCGTCTCCCCGGGCGCGACCGCCAGGTCGACTCCACGCAAGACCTCGTCACGCACCGCATAGGAGAAGCGCACGCCGTCGAAGTCGATACCCGCGAGCGCGGGGTCCGGCGCCGGCAGCGGCAGCTCCGGCACCGCGATCGCCGCCGGCTGGTCGAGCACCTCGAAAATCCGTTCTGCCGCCGCCATCCCGTCGGCGGAGGCGTGGAACTGGGCGCCGAGCCGGCGCAGCGGCATGTAGACCTCGGGCGCGAGGATCAGCACGGTCAGGCCGGCGGTCAGGCCGAGGCTTCCTTCGGCGAGCTGGATGCCGACCGTGGCGGCGACGAGGGCGACGCCGATCATCGCCAGCAGCTCCAATACCAGGGCCGAGAGGAAGCCGACGCGGAGCGTCGCCATCGTCTCCCGCCGGTAGCTCTCGCCCGCGGCCGCGATCGCCCGCGTCTGGGCCTCGGCGCGGCCGTTCGCCCGCAGCGTCTCCAATCCGCGGACGAGGTCGAGGAACTGGGCACCGAGGCGGGAGAGGCGCCGCCAGCGCCGCCGCGTCGAGCGCTCGGCCAGCCGCCCGATCAGGACCATGAAGACGGGGATCAACGGCGCCGTCACCGCCAGGATCGCCGCCGCCTCCCAGTCGCGGGGGACAGCCCAGGCGAGGATCACGAGCGGCGCCAGGGCGGCCAGGACCGCTTGGGGCAGGTAGCGCGCGAAGTAGGCCTCGAGCGCGTCGACGCCCTGCACCGCGGCGGTCGCCAGCTCGCCCGAGCGCTCGCCCTGCAGCGCTCCCGGCCGCGCCAGCAGCAGGTGGCGGGCGAGGCGCGAGCGCAGCTCCGCCATCACCCGCGCGGCGCCGATCCGCCCGCCCGCCTCGAAGCCGGCGTCGACCAGCCCGCGCGCCACCGAGATCGCCGCCAGCCAGAGCAGCTGCGGGGTGACATCCGCCAGGCCTTCGCCGCCGAGGAAGACGCCGGCGATCACGTGGGCGAGCAGCGTCGCCTGGGCGACGATCAGCGCCGTCGCCAGCAGCCCCAGCGCGCTCGTCGCCGCCAGGTGCGCGCGGGCGGCGCGGCTGGTGCGGGTGAGGCGGCGCTGGGTCTCCCGCGCCCGCGAGCGGACGTCAGGGTCCTGCTGCGCCGGCAGGCTCACCAGGGGTCCCCTCCGTGTCGTCCTCGCCCCGGGCCCGCTCGATGTCGGCCTTCGCCTGCTTGACCAGGTCGAGCGGCGAGTGGCCGTCTCCGTCGCCGCCGCCGAACCCGTCGGCCGAGACCCGCTGCCGGAAGACCCAGTAGGTCCAGGCCTGGTAGGCGAGCACGACCGGGACCAGCAGCACCGCGACCACCG
The DNA here is from genome assembly GCA_035719145.1 of Solirubrobacterales bacterium. Lineage (GTDB taxonomy): Bacteria > Actinomycetota > Thermoleophilia > Solirubrobacterales > 70-9 > VAYN01. The sequence goes on along the minus strand of DASTGL010000390.1, from coordinate 2,936 downwards.
TCATCACCGTCAGCGTGTAGTCCGAGGAGGCCGACTGGCTCAGCGTCATGTCGAAAGCGCTGCTGGTGCTGGAGACCATCGTGTGGGGGAAGAGGTCGACGAAGAGCGCGAGGAAGAAGATGAGGATGCCGACCGTGGTCGCGGCGAAGGCGCGCCCGGGGCTGACGTCGGCGAGCGCCGCGGCCGCGACCAGCGCCAGCGCGGCGACGGCGGCGAGGATCGTCGAGCCGACGTCGATGCCGCCCGGGTGCGAGGCGACGGTCCAGACGAGGAAGGCGACCCCGAGCGCGGCGGCGACCGGGGCGACGGTGGCGCCGATCCCGCGCGCCCGCTCGGCGACGGCGTCGGTCGTCCGCAGGCTGAGGAAGATCGCCCCGTGGGCGAGGAAGATCGCCAGCGTCGTCAGCCCGCCGAGCAGCGCGTAGGGGTTCAGCAGGGTGAACAGGGTGCCGGTGTATTCGTGGCCGGCGTCGATCGGCACGCCGTGGACGATGTTCGCCCAGCCGACCCCCCAGAGCAGCGCCGGCAGGAAGCTGCCGAAGATCAGCGCCCACTCCCAGCGTTCGCGGCCGCGCTCGCTCGCCGCCTTGCCCCAGAACTCGAAGGAGACGTTGCGGACGATCAGCCCGACCAGGATCAGGAACAGCGCCAGGTAGAAGCCGGAGAAGAGGGTCGCGTACCACTGCGGGAAGGCGGCGAAGGTGGCGCCGCCGGCGACCAGCAGCCAGACCTCGTTGCCGTCCCAGACCGGGCCGATCGAGTGGATCACCGCCCGCCGCTCCTCCTTGGTTTTGCCGACCGCGCGAATCAGCATCCCGACCCCGAAGTCGAAGCCCTCGAGCACGAAGTAGCCGAGCCAGAGGACCGAGATGAGGACGAACCAGAGCGCTTGCAGGAAGGTGTAGGCGTCCATGATCAGTAGGCGAGCGCCAGCTCCTGCGCGGGCTCCTCGGCTTTGCCGGCCTCGACCGGCCCTTTCTCGACCGCTTTGACGAAGACGCGCCCGGCGATTGCCGCCAGCACCCCGTAGAGCAGGGTGAAGCCGACCAGGGTGATCCAGATTTCCGCCGGGCTAACAGCCGGCGAGTTGGCGGCGTTCGTCTTCAGCAGCCCGAAGACGGCCCAAGGCTGGCGCCCCATCTCGGTGAAGAGCCAGCCGGTGGCGCTGGCGATGAACGGCAGCGCGACCGCCGGCACCGCCAGGGTCAGGTAGCGCTTCGAGTCGCGCAGCTTGCCTTTGTCCAGCAGCCACCAGCCGACCGCGGCGAAGACCATCATCGCGAAGGCGCAGCCGAGCATCGCCCGCCAGGTCCAGTAGGTGATGCCGACGATCGGCGTGTAATTGCCGGGGCCGTACTTGCGCTGGTATTCGCGGTTGAGGTTGTTGATCCCCTTGATCTCGCCGTTCGGGTAGCCGGTCGAGATCCAGGAGAGAAGCTGCGGGATCTCGACGTTGCGGTTGAGGCCTTCAGGGTTCGACTTGAAGTCGCCGGTGGCGAAGAGTGAGAGCCCGGCGCCCTTCTTGGTTTCGAAGACGGTGGCGATCGCGGCGAGGGTGACCAGCGGCAGGGCGAAGGAGATCGCGCTGCCGAAGACCTCGACCTCGCGGCCGCGGCGCAGGTGCCAGGCGGAGACGGCGATCAGGATCATCCCGGCGGTCAAGAGCGCCGCCAGGATCGTGTGGGCGAAGGCGTAGAGCGCGGTGCTGTTGAAGAGGACCGAGGCGATGTTGGTCAGTTCGGCTTTGCCGTGGGCGAGGCGGTAGCCGACCGGGTGCTGCATCCAGGAGTTGGCGGCGAGGATGAAGTAGGCGGAGAGAGCGGTCGACCAGGCGACGAGCCAGGCGCAGGCGAGGTGGACCTTCTTCGAGAGCCGGCCCCAGCCGAAGATCCAGAGGCCGAGGAAGGTCGACTCGACGAAGAAGGCGGCGAGCCCCTCCATTGCCAGCGGCGCCCCGAAGATGTCGCCGACGAAGCGCGAGTAGTTCGACCAGGCCATCCCGAACTGGAACTCCTGGACGATCCCGGTGGCGACGCCGAGGGCGAAGGAGATCAGCATCAGCTTGCCCCAGAAGCGGGTCGAGCGCAGCCACTTCTCCTCGCCGCTGCGGTACCAGCGGGTCTGGAAGTAGGCGACGCAGATCGTCAGCCCGATCGTCACCGGGACGAAGATGAAGTGGTAGAGCGTGGTGATGCCGAACTGCCAGCGCGCGAGTTCCAGGGCGGTCACGGGGCGGAGGCTAAGTTCGCGCCACAGGACCTCCATCCGCCCTAGTCCAGCCGGCGGAGTGCGGCGAACTACGGACCACCACCCCGAACTGCATCAACTTGACTATCTGCCGGGTGGTTAAGTTGATGCAGTTCGCTAGGCGAGGCCGAGGCGGAGGGCGCCGGCGGCTTCGAGCATCGCCGCGCGGGCGGTGGGGCAGATCGCGGTCAGGTTGGCGAAGGTGTGGATGAGGCCGGGGTGGCGGCGCAGGGCGACCTTGACGCCGGTCTCGCGAAGGCGCGCTGCGAAGGCCTCGCCCTCGTCGCGCAGCGGGTCGAAGCCGGCAGTGGCGATGTAGGTGGGCGGCAGGCCGGAGAGGTCCTCTGCCTCGAGCAGGGCGACGCGCGGATCGTCGCGATCGACCCCCGACGGCAGGTAGTGCTCCTCGAACCAATCCATGTCGGCGCGGGTGAGGATGAAGCCCTCGCCGAAGGCTTGGCGCGAGCGGGCGGTGCCGGCGGTTTCGGTGACCGGGTAGATCAGCAGCTGCATCGCCGGCGTCGCGATCCCGGCGTCGCGGGCCATCAGGCAGACCGCTGCGGCGAGGTTGGCCCCGGCGCTGTCGCCGCCGACGCCGATGCGCTCGGAGGCGGTGCCGAGTCGCTCCGCGTTGGCGGCGGCCCACTCGTAGGCCGCGACGGCGTCTTCGGTGGCGGCCGGGAAGGGAT
>DASTGL010000389.1:0-2472 GCA_035719145.1 Solirubrobacterales bacterium | reverse complement strand
AAGCGGCCTTTGCCGAGCGGGCTGTTGATCGCGTCCTGCAGCTTCTTCGGGTCGACGCAGTCGGGGACGCGATTGAGGCTGAAGCGGAGGTGACCCTCGCCGAGCTGCGGTTCGGCGCCGAGCTGGCGCGGCGCCAGCTGGAAGTTCTCGACCGCGACCTTGACCACCACGGCGCGGGCCGTCTGGCGCGCCCCGTTGCGGGGGGAGACGATTTCCACCGCCGGTTCGCCCGGCACCCGGTCTTCCGCCTGCGCCGGTTCCGAGCTCTCCGAGCCGCCGAAGGCCACGGCCAGGGCGACGGCGACAGCGGCCAGCGCCACGGCCGCGACGGTTGCAGTCCTTGCCCGCATCGGAGCGGGAAGACTACGTGGAATCGGCGGGCGCGCCCGCCGCTCTCGCTAACCTGCCCGTTCCCGATGAGCCCCGCCACCGAGCTTGCCTACCGGATCGGTGCCGCCGCCCGCCGCCCCGCCAGCTGGATCCAGCTGCTCAAATTCGGCCTCGTCGGCGGCTCCGGCTACCTGATCAACCTCGCGGTCTTCGCGCTGCTCGCCGACAGCCTCGGCGTCCACCACGTCCTCGCCGCCGTCGGCGCCTTCTGCGTCGCCGTCACCAACAACTTCCTCTGGAACCGCTACTGGACCTTCGGCCCTGGCGAGGGCCCCGCGCACTTCCAGGCCGCGCGCTTCTTCACCGTCAGCCTCGCCTCCCTGGGGCTCAACATCGCCGTCCTCGAGCTACTGATCTCCAACCACATGACGGGCGAACTAACGGCCCAGGCAATCGCCGTCGCCGTAGCGATGCCCTTCAACTTCCTAGGCAACAAGCTCTGGACCTTCACCTGAGGATTCGTCCTCTCCCAACGGAGCGCTTGGCAGCTCAGGCATGATCTAGAGAGATGACCGAGCGACGCAACTACGACCCGCAGGAGATCGAGCCCGCCCGCCAGCAGACCTGGCAAGAGCGCGGCGACTTCGACGCGCCCAGGCCCAAGGAGGGCCAGGAGCACGTCTACGTCAAGCCCTCGAGCCCGTTCACCTCGGGCAACCTGCACATGGGCCACGTCCGCGACTACTCGATCGGCGACGCCTACGCCCGCTTCCGCCGCGGTCGCGGCGACGCGGTCCTCTTCGGCTTCGGCTTCGACGCCTTCGGCCTGCCGGCCGAGCTGGCGGCGATCGAGCGCCAGGAGCCGCCGGCCGAGTGGGTCGCCCAGTGCGGCGAGCGGATGCTCGGACAGATGAAGCGGCTCGGCTTCTCCTTCGACTACGACCGCGTCTTCTACAGCTCCGACGAGGGCCAGTACCGCTGGTCGCAGTGGCTCTTCAACACCCTCTGGGCCCGCGACCTGATCTACCGCGACGACGCCACCGTCGACTGGTGCGACACCTGCCAGACGACCCTCGCCTCGATCCAGGTCGAGGACGGCCGCTGCTGGCGCTGTCACAACGAGGTGCGGCTGATCCGGCGCCCGACCTGGTTCCTGCGCATCACCCCCTACCTGGAGGAGAACGACCGCAACACGCCGCGGCTGGAGGAGGGCGGCAAGTGGGACGAGCTATCGCTCGCCACCCAGCGCTACATCCTCGGCCGCTCCGACGGCGTCGAGCTCGACCTCCAGGGCGAGGCGGGCCGCTCGCTGACCGTCTTCACCCCCCACCGCAAGTTCGCCGGCCTGGCGAGCTTCGTCCTGCTCTCGCCGCGCCATCCCGAGGTCGACGCCTGGATCACCGACGCCGCTCGCGAGGAGCTGGAGCGGATGCGCTCCGGTGGCTGGGAGCGCAGCGCCCGCGACGCCCGCTCGGTGCCGCTGGTCGATACCGGCGCCTCGATCGCCGGGCCCGCCGGAGAGCAGATCCCGGTCGCGATCTCGCCGCTGGTCGACGCCCGCTTCGGGCCGACCGCGGCGCTCGGTATCCCGGCGATCGACGAGGCCGACCGCGACCTCGCCGAGCGCCTGCAGCGGGTCGAGGTGCCGGCGGCGGCCGAGGACGGGGAGGAGGGCCCGGCGCCCGCCCCGGTCGAGGGCGCTCGCGAGGCGACCCGCTACCGCGCCAACGACTTCTCGATCTCCCGCCAGCGCGCCTGGGGCTGCCCGATCCCGGTCATCCTCTGCGAGAGCTGCGGCCCGGTGCCGGTGCCCGACGCCGACCTGCCGGAGGTGTTGCCGCGCGACCTGCAGCCGACCGGAGAAGGGAACCCGCTCGCCGAGCGCCCCGACTTCGTGGAGGCCGCCTGCCCGCGCTGCGGCGAGCCCGCCAGGCGCGAGACCGACACCCTCGACTGCCACTTCGACGCCCTCTGGCTCTGGGTCCCGGCCGCCGTGCCGCCGGAGGACCGGGCGGAGCGGATGTTCACCCACCCCGACCTGCGGAAATGGCTGCCCTCCGAGCGCCTGGTCGCCGGCAACGACAGCGGCAGCTTCGTCTTCGACCAGCGCGCGGTGACCAAGGCGCTGCGCGACATCGGTCC
>DASTGL010000388.1:0-2310 GCA_035719145.1 Solirubrobacterales bacterium | reverse complement strand
CCTAGACTGCTCCCGATGACGATCCCCGCCATCTCCGTGGTGATGCCCGTCCGCAACGGCGAGGCCTTCCTGCGCGAGGCGATCGACTCCGTCCTGGGGGAACCGCTTGCGGACCTGGAGCTGGTGGTCGTCGACGACGGCTCGACCGACTCGACGCCGTCGATCCTCGCCGGGTACGCCTCCCGGGACTCGCGGCTACGGGTCCACAGGGAGCAGGGGGACAACCTCGCCATCGCGCTCAACCGCGGCTTCCGTCTCTGCCGGGCGCCGCTTCTCGCTCGGCTGGACGCCGACGACCTCTGCGTGCGCGGCCGCCTGCAGGAGCAGGTCGAGTTCATGGCCGGCCACCCCGAGGTAGTCCTGCTCGGGGGGCAGGCCGTCCTCGTCAACGAGAAGGGAGAGGAGTTCGCGACGGCGCGGTATCCGCTGGAGGACCGGGAGCTGCGCGACGCGCTGCGGACCGGCAACCCCTTCGTCCACTCGGCGGTGGCGATCTCCCGGCGAGCCTTCGAGGCCGTCGGCGGCTATCGGGAGAACCTCCCCCACGCCGAGGACCTCGACCTCTGGCTGCGCCTCTCCGAGCAGGGGAAGCTCGCCAACCTTCCGGGGCCCGTCGTCAAGTACCGGATCCACGGCCGGCAGCTGTCGCTGCGCAAGCAGGAGGACCAGGCGGTCCATGCCGAGGCGGTGCGGATCTCCGCCCGCGCCCGAGCCGCGGGCCGTCCCGACCCGCTGGACGGGGCGACCCGGATCGATCAGGACTTCCTCGTCGCCGAAGGAGTCGATCCGGCAGAGGTGACGCGGGCGGTGGTGGACTCGGCAACCTGGCTGGCGCGGACGACCGACCGGGCGGGCTACCCAGAGGCCGCGGCGCAACTCTTCGCCACCGCCTACGAGCGGGCCCGCTCCGACTCCGGCTCGCCGGCGCTCACCGCCTCGGTCCACCGCTCGATCGCCGGCCGCCACGCCGAGCAGGGCCACCGGCTGCGGGCGAAGCTGAAGTCCGCCCAGGCTCGATTGGCGGAGCGCCGATGATCCACGGGCTCGCGCGCGGGATCGGCTGGCGCCTGGTGGTGCCGTTCCTGCGCGCTCGCGCGCGGCGACGCCTCGGCCGGTTGACGCCCGGGGCCGCGACGGTGGTGACCGTGAACTGGAACTCCTGGGAGCACCTCGAGGTGCTGATCGAGGTCGTCCGCCGTCGCAGCCCCGCCTCGACCCGCATCGTCGTCGTCGACAACGGGTCCGACGACGAGTCTCGCGCGCGCCTCGCGGAACGATCCGACGTGACCACGGTCAAGCTCCCCCTCAACCTCGGCCACGAGCTGGCAATGGACATCGGCGTGCTGCTGGCCGAGACCGAGTTCGTCGTCGCCCTCGACGTCGACGCCTTCCCTCTCCACGACGACTGGCTGGAGCGGCTGTTGGCGCCGCTGTCGGAAGGGGCGCAGGTGGCCGGGGCGCGCCTCAACCGCAGCTACGTCCATCCCTGCTGCTGGGCGATGCGCACGGCGCGCTTCGTCGAGCGCGGGCATTCCTTCCGCTCCCACTACGTCCCCCGATCGGAGGGGCGCGACGCCTCCGGCGACGTCGGCGAGGAGATCTCCGCCGCCGAGGCGCCGAACGTCCACTTCTTCGAGATCACCAGCCAGCGCGGGCCCGGCGACGTCGGCACCGTCTTCGGCGACCTCGTCTACCACAACTTCTACGCGACCCGGTTCAGCGGCACCTCCGATCAGACCCTCGACGAGGTCGTCGGCGTCGACGACCCGCAGCGGGCCTGGGACGAGGCGCTCGAGCGCTACGTCCGTTGAGCGGGCCGGTCGTCAGGAGCTGGTGCGCGGCGCCCTGGCGCACCCGCCTGGCCCGCCGCCTGCCACTGGTCGGAGCGGTGGCGCGAGCCCTCGCACCGCGCTCGCGGCGCTGGCGAGAGCTGGCCGAGGACCTCGCCCAATGGAAGCGGCTGCGGGAAGAGGCGAGCGAGACAGAATGGCGCCGGCTGACCAGCTCCTATGCGGTGCTGGTCTATCACCGGTTCGCCGGAGAGCTGAAGCCGGGACAGGAGCGGATCGACCTCGACCCGCGCCGCTTTCGCCGCCAGTTGCGCCTGCTGCGGGCGCTGGGATTCAGGACGCTGCCGCTGGAGGAGATCGTCGCCTTTCACGCTGGCGAGCTCAACGACCTGCCGCGCCGCCGCTTTGCGATCACCGTCGACGACGCGATGGCCGACGCCGTCGAGCCGCTGCGGCGGTCGGCAAAGCTGGCGCCGCAGCTGTTCGTTCCCACCGCCGAGGTCGGCAAGAGCGCCCATTG
>DASTGL010000387.1:0-16393 GCA_035719145.1 Solirubrobacterales bacterium | reverse complement strand
GAGACGAAGGCGGAGAAAGGGAAGTCCTCGAGCAAGGCATCGCCGAAGACCCGCCGGGCGGCGATCGCGTCGTAGGTCCCCGAGGCGTTGATCACCGGGTGGTTCAGCTGGATCCCGCAGAAGTCAGGCATGCGCCACCTCGGCGACGGCATCGCCACGCACTACCGGTCCGTCGACGCAGAGCCGTATGTAGCCGCCATCGGGCTTTGGCACCGCGCAGCCGAAGCAGGCGCCGAAGCCGCAGGCCATCGGCGACTCCATCGCCAACTCGCAGGCCACCCCGTGCTCGGCGCAGAGAGCTCGGACTGCCTCGAGCATGGCCGGGGGGCCGCAGGAGTAGACGACGGCGGAGCCTGCGTCGTCGCCGGCGAGCATGGTTGCGAGGAGGTCGGTGACGTAGCCCTGATGGCCGGCGTGGCCGTCCTCGCTGGCGAGGCGGACGTCTGGGCAGAGGGCGCCGCCGGCGCAGAAGAGCTCGGTGAGGCCGCCCGAGTGCTGCCGGTTGCGGAAGCCGAGGAGGACCCGCAGGGGGATGCCGCGCTCGACCAGGTGGCGGCGCCAGATCGCCATCGGGGCGATGCCGATGCCGCCGCCGACCAGGATCGCCCCGGCCGCGCCGGGGTTGACCTGCTTGGGGGTCTCGAAGGAGTTGCCGAGGGGCCCGGCGATCCAGACCTTCTCCCCCGTCTCCAACACGCAGAGCCGGTCGGTGCCGGGGCCGACGCCCTCGATGAGGAAGTCGAGCCGCACGCCTTCCTTGGTTGGGGCCGTCTCAGCCACCGAGATCGCTCGCGGCAGGAACGGGCGTCCTCCGCCCTCCCCCCAGCCGTGCTCGGCGGCGAGCATGTAGAACTGGCCGGGCTCAGGCGCCGGGCCGTCGCGGTCGAGCAGCGAGAAGAGCCGGTAGCCGCCGGTCGCCTGGTTGGCGGTGACCTCGCAGAGGCGGCGGCCGAACGGCGCCGTCATCGCGGCTGCGGTTCGCCGGCCACCGTTCCGTGGATCTCCTGCAGCGAGCGCACCTCGGCGTCGCCCTGCTTGGCGGCGGCGATCGCCCGGGCGGCGGCGGTAGCGCCGGTCATCGTCGTCACGCAGGGGATCCCCTGGCGCACCGCGGCGGTGCGGATCTCGTAGCCGTCGCTGCGGGCGCCGGACCCGGTCGGGGTGTTGATCACCAGGTCGCATTTGCGCTTGCGGATCAGGTCGACGACGTGCGGCGAGCCTTCCTGCAGCTTGTTAATCGGAGTCACCGGGATCCCCATCCGCTCGATCGCCTGGGCGGTGCCGTGGGTGGCGATCACCTCGAAGCCGAGGTCGTGGAAGCGGGTCGCCAGCTGCGTCGCGGCGGCCTTGTCGGTGTCGGTGACGGTGATGAAGACCGAGCCCGACTCCGGCAGCCGCACCCCGGCGGCGGCCTGGGCCTTGCCGAAGGCGGTCGGGAAGTCTCCCGCGATGCCCATCACCTCGCCGGTGCTCTTCATCTCCGGGCCGAGGACCGAGTCGGCGCCGGCGAAGCGGGCGAACGGCAGCACCGCCTCCTTGACGCTGACGTGCTCGGGCATGCCCTCGGGCAGGTCCTTGTCGGCCAGCTTCTCGCCCAGCATCAGCTTGCAGGCGAGCTTGGCCAGCGGCAGCCCGATCGCCTTGGAGACGAAGGGGACGGTGCGCGAGGCGCGCGGGTTGGCCTCGATCACGTAGAGCTTGCCGCCGGCGACCGCGTACTGGATGTTGATCAGGCCGATGACGCCGAGCTCGAGCGCGATCCGCTCGGTGGTGGCGCGGATCTGGTCGAGCATCGGTTCGCCGAGCGAGAGCGGCGGGATCACGCAGGCCGAGTCGCCGGAGTGGACGCCGGCCTCCTCGACGTGCTGCATGATCCCGGCGACGTAGACCTGCTCACCATCGCCGAGCGCGTCGACGTCGACCTCGATCGCATCCTCGAGGAAGCGGTCGAGCAGCAGCGGGTGCTCCTGGTCGGCCTTGACGTGCTTGCTCAGGTAGGTCTTCAGGTCCTCGGTCGAGTAACAGATCTCCATCGCCCGGCCGCCGAGGACGTAGGAGGGTCGGACCAGCAGCGGGAAGCCGACCTCTTCGGCGATCACCTCGGCCTCCTCGGCCGAGAGCGCGGTGCCGTAGGGCGGGTGCTCGACCCCGAGCCGGCGCAGCATCGCCCCGAAGCGGCCCCGGTCCTCGGCGAGGTCGATCGCGTCGACCGGGGTGCCGAGCAGGGGCACGCCCGCTTCTTCCAGGGTGCGGGCGAGCTTCAGCGGCGTCTGGCCGCCGAACTGGACGATCACGCCCTCCGGCTTCTCCTCGGCGCAGACCGCGAGCACGTCCTCGGCGGTCAGCGGCTCGAAGTAGAGGCGGTCGGAGGTGTCGTAGTCGGTCGAGACGGTCTCGGGGTTGCAGTTGATCATCACCGCGTCGCGGCCGAGCTCGCGCGCGGTCATCGCTGCGTGGACGCAGCAGTAGTCGAACTCGATCCCCTGGCCGATCCGGTTCGGGCCGGCGCCGAGGATCACCACCGAGTCGTTGTCGCCGCGGCGGATCTCCGAAGCCGGCGGCGAGCCGTCGTGGCGGGTGCGCTCGTGGCCGGAGTAGTAGTAGGGCGTCGCCGCCTCGAACTCCGCCGCGCAGGTGTCGACCGCCTTGTAGGTGCGGACGAGGCCGTCGGTGCCGTCGCCTTCGGTGGCGAGCGCCTGCAGCTCGCGCAGGAACCAGCGGTCGACCAGGCAGCGCTCGTGGACGGCCTCGACGTCGAGGCCGCGCGCGAAGGCGGCAAGGACCTGGTCGAAGCGCTCGGCGCAGGGGATCTCAAGCGCCGCCAGCAGCTCCTCGTCGGACTCCGGGATCTCGGCCGGAGAGTCGAGCTCGCGCGAGCGCATCGCCTTGGCGAAGGACTCGCGGAAGGTGCGGCCGATCGCCATCGACTCCCCCACGCTCTGCATGTAGGTCGAGAGCCGGCCCTCGGAGCCGGGGAACTTCTCGAAGGCGAAGCGCGGGATCTTGGTGACGACGTAGTCGATCGTCGGCTCGAAGGAGGCGGGCGTGGCGCGGGTGATGTCGTTGGGGATCTCCTCCAGCGCGTAGCCGACCGCCAACTTCGCGGCCATCTTCGCGATCGGGAACCCGGTCGCCTTGGAGGCGAGCGCGGAGGAGCGGGAGACGCGCGGGTTCATCTCGATGACGACGATCTCGCCGTCCTCGGGGTTGACCGCGAACTGGACGTTGGAGCCGCCGGTCTCGACCCCGATCGCCCGGATCACCTTGATCGCCTGGTCGCGCAGGTCCTGGTAGAGCGGGTCGGTCAGCGTCTGCGCCGGGGCGACCGTGACCGAGTCGCCGGTGTGGACGCCCATCGGGTCGACGTTCTCGATCGAGCAGATGATCACCACGTTGTCGTTGCGGTCGCGCATCACCTCGAGCTCGAACTCGCCCCAGCCGATCACCGACTCCTCGACCAGGACCTGGTTGATCGGGCTGGCGGCGAGACCCTCGGAGACGACCTGGCGCAGCTCGGTCTCGGTTCGGCCGATACCGCCGCCCTGGCCGCCCATCGTGAAGGCGGGCCGGACGATCGCCGGAAGGCTGATGTCGCCGTCGGCGAGTTTCGCCTCCATCTCGCCCACGCTCTCGACGATGACCGACCATGGAACCCGGATTCCCGCGTCCTGCATCGTCGTGCGGAACTTCTCGCGGTCCTCGGCGCGGCTGATCGACTCGGCGTTGGCGCCGATCAGCTCGACCCCGAGGCGCTCCAGGGTCCCGTCCTCGTCCAACGCCATCGCGATGTTGAGGGCGGTCTGGCCGCCGAGGGTCGGCAGCAGTGCGTCAGGGCGCTCCTTTTCGAGGATCTTGGTCACCGGGCCCGGCAGCAGCGGCTCGATGTAGGTGCGGGTGGCGAACTCGGGGTCGGTCATGATCGTCGCCGGGTTGGAGTTGACGAGGACGACTTCGTAGCCCTCCTCCAGCAGCACCTTGCAGGCCTGCACGCCGGAGTAGTCGAACTCGGCCGCCTGGCCGATCACGATCGGGCCGGAGCCGATCAGGAGGATCTTCCGGATGTCCTCGCGTTTAGGCACTCTCGACCTCCCGCGCCCCTGCCAGGCGCTGTTCCAGGTTTTCACGAACCGCCGGCCACTCGTCGTCGACGATCGAGAAGTAGGCCGAATCGCGGGCGCCGGTGATCGGCATCAGCATGTGCTTGCGGTGGATGCCCTCGAACTTCGCCGGCAGCGCTTCCATCGCTCCCCGCGAACGCTGGTTGCGCGCGTCGGTCTTCAACTCGACCCGCATGCAGCCGAGCTCTTCGAAGGCGAAGCCGAGCATCAGCAGCTTCGCCTCGACGTTGACACCGGTGCCCCAGACCGAGGGCGTCAGCCAGGTGTTGCCGATCTCGACGCCGTTGTGGATCGGCCGGGGCGCAAGGTAGGTGGAGCTGCCGAGCGGAGAACCGTCGTCCGCACGCAAAGTGGCGTAGGCATGCTCCTCCCCCATCTTCCCGGCGAGCAGGCGGCCGTCGAAGTACTGGTCGAAACCCTCCTCGGTCTCCGAGACGCGCCGATCTTTCCATTGCCAGATCTCGGGATGCGCGGCGACCGAGCGCAGCGGCTCGCGGTGCTCCTCGGTCAGCGGCTCGAGGCGAACAAGGCTGCCTTCGAGCCGGCGGTCAGGCGGCGGCCAGATCACGCGGCGAGCTCCAGGAAGCGGTCGAAGAGGTGGCGGGCGTCGTGCGGGCCCGGGCCGGCCTCGGGGTGGTACTGGACGGTGGCGCCGGCGACGTCGCGCAGGACCAGGCCCTCGACCGTGCGGTCGTAGAGGTTCAGCTGCGAGAGCTCGGCGACGCCGAAGTCGGTATCCCAGCGGACCGGCTCGTCGCCCTCGATCTTCGGCTCGCCGCCGGGGCCGACGACCGCGAAGCCGTGGTTCTGGGAGGTGATGTCGATCCTGCCGGTCTCCAGGTCCTTGACCGGATGGTTGGAGCCGCGGTGGCCGAAGGGCAGCTTGTAGGTCTGCAGGCCGACCGCGCGGCAGAGCAGCTGGTGGCCGAGGCAGATCCCGAAGACCGGCTTCTGTCCGATGACGCCGCGGACCGTCTCGACGACGTAGTCGAGGGCGGCCGGATCGCCGGGGCCGTTGGCGAGGAAGACGACGTCGGGGTCCTCGGCGAGAACTTCCTCCGGGCTGCTGGTGCAGGGCAGCAGGGTCAGCTTGGCGCCGTGCTCGCGCAGCTGTCGGACGATCGAGAGCTTGACCCCGGTGTCGATGCCGACCACGTGCGGGCCGTCGCCATCGAAGCGGACCGGCTCGGGCGGGGTGACGGTGCGGGCGAAGTCGGCGCCGTCCATCGAGGGCTCGGCGGCGATCCGCTCGCGCGCCTCGGCTTCCGGCGTCGTCGCCGGGAAGATGCCGCCGCGCATCGCCCCCTTGTCCCGCAGGTGGCGGACGAGGGCGCGGGTGTCGACGCCGCTGACCGCGGGGACGCCGCAGTCGGCGAGCCACTGCAGCCAGCCGCCCTCGGCGGTGGCGACGTCTTCGCGGTCCTTGGCGTCGCGCATGACGACGCCGCGGGCGTGGACGCGGTCGGACTCCATCGCCGCCTGCGAGACGCCGTAGTTGCCGATCAGCGGATAGGTGAAGACGATGATCTGACCCGCGTAGGAGGGATCGGTGACCGCCTCCTGGTAGCCGGTCATCGCGGTGTTGAAGACGACCTCGCCGGTAACGGCGCCGTCGTCGCCGCAGGCGAGCCCGTCGAGCCGGGTCCCGTCCTCGAGCAGCAGGTAGGCCTCGCTCATGCCGCCACCACTCCCAATGGCTGGAGTCGCATCACGATGCGACTCCGAGGCTGAAGGTGCGGAGGCGATAGGCGACCTGGCCGGCGGCGACGGTCATCAGGACGCGGCCGGTGAGGGTGCGGCCGGCGCACCAGGAGTTGGCGGAGCGGCTCTCGTAGCCGTCCTCGCCGACCGTCCACTCGGCGCCGAGGTCGCAGAGGACGACGTTGGCCTCAGCGCCCGGGGCCAGGGTCGGCCGCGGCAGCCCGAAGGGCTCCGCCCCGCCGCCCATCCGCTCGACCAGGAGGCCGAGGTCGATCGTGCCCGGCAGGACGAGCTCGGTGTGGAGAGCGGCGAAGGCGGTCTCCAGGCCGGTGACGCCGAACGCCGCCTGCTCGAAGGGCACGTCCTTTTCCTCTGGCTGGTGCGGAGCGTGGTCGGTGGCGATGCACTCGACCGAGCCGTCGCGCAGGCCCTCGATCAGCGCCTGGCGATCGCGCTCTTCGCGGATCGGCGGGTTCATCTTGAAGCGGTGCGGGTCGAGGCTGCGGACCTCCTGGTCGGTGAGGCAGAGGTGGTGCGGGCTCGCCTCGGCGCTGATCAGCACGCCGGCGGCCTTGGCGGCGCGGACGATCTCCACCGACTCGGCGGCGGAGAGGTGTTGGACGTGGATGCGGGCATTCTCGTGGGCGGCGAGGGCGCAGTCGCGGGCGACCATCGTCGACTCGGAGACCGAGGGGATGCCGCCGATCCCGAGCACGGCCGAGACCGGACCCTCGTGCATCGCACCCCCCATCGAGAGCCGCGGGTCCTCCTCGTGGAGGGCGATGTTGCCGCCGCAGAGGTGCTGGTACTGCAGCGCCCGGCGCATCACCCCGGCGTCGGTGATCGGCAGACCGTCGTCGGAGAAGCCGAGGGCGCCGGCTTCGCGCAGTTCGACCATCTCGGTCAGCTCCTCCCCCGCCATCGCCTTGGTCACGGTGGCGAGGAAGCCGACCGGAACCGAAGCGCCGGCGCGGGCCTGCTCGCGCAGGGCGGAGATGTCGGCGGCGGTGGAGACCGGCGGCTCGGTGTTGGCCATCGCCAGGATCCCGCAGTAGCCGCCGGCCGCGGCGGCGCGGGTGCCGGTCTCGACGTCCTCTTTGTGCTCGTGGCCGGGGGTGCGGAGGTGGACGTGCGGGTCGAAGAAGGCGGGGAAGGCGTGCAGGCCCTCGGCCTCGACAACCTCGGCGCCCTCGGTGTCGGCCTCGCCGGGCGCCGCGAGCGCGGCGATCTGGCCGCCGCGAACGACGACGTCGTGGACCGCGTCGATTCCCGCCACCGGGTCAAGCACCGTCGCCCGGCGCAGGACCAGGTGCGCGTCCTCGCCCGGGCGCACGTCGAGCTCGTCGCGCAGCCTTGTGGTCGGGATTTCGCCCTGCGCGCTCATGCCGAGGTCCCGATCGGGGTCGGCCGGCTGCCTTCGCCCTCGGCGCTCGGGGTCGAGGACTCGCCGCCGGCCAGCAGCTCGTAGAGGATCGCCATCCGCACCACCAGGCCGGCGGCGACCTGCTCGGAGATCAGCGACTGCGGCGAGTCGATCGCCTCGCCGGAGAGCTCGACGCCGCGGTTGACCGGGCCGGGGTGCATCAGCAGCTGGCGCGGGTGCAGGCGGCGGCTGTCGATCTGGAAGCAGGCGGCGTACTCGCGCAGCGAGGGGACGAAGCTCTCGCTCATCCGCTCCTTCTGCATCCGCAGCGTGTAGACGACCTCGGCCTCCTCGATCCCGTCGAGGCTGTAGGAGACCTCGCAGCCGAGCTCCTCGATCCCGCGCGGGATCAGGGTCGGCGGCCCGCAGACGGTGACCTCGGCGCCCATCCGTTCGAAGGCGATCAGGTTGGAGCGGGCGACGCGGCTGTGGAGGACGTCGCCGACGATCCAGATGCGGACGCCGTCGAGCGAGCCGAGGCGGCGCCGCAGGGTGTAGACGTCGAGCAGGGCCTGGCTCGGGTGCTCGTGCTTGCCGTCGCCGGCGTTGACGACCCCGGCGGTGGTCCAGCCGGCGACCATCTGCGCGGCGCCCGCGTAGGGGTGGCGGATGACGATCGCGGCGGGGTCGTAGGCGGAGAGCGTCGCGACCGTGTCCTTCAGCGACTCGCCCTTCTCGACCGAGGAGCCGGCCGCCTTGACCGAGACGAGATCGGCGGAGAGCCGCTTGGCGGCGAGGTCGAAGGAGCTCGAGGTGCGGGTGCTCGACTCGTAGAAGAGCGAGACGACGGTGCGGCCGCGCAGGGTCGGGACCTTTTTGATGTCGCGGCGGCCGACCTCGGCGAAGCTCTCGGCGCGGTCGAGGATCGCCTCGATTTCCTCGCGGGAGAGCTGCTCGATCGAGAGCAGGTGCTTCATCGGCTCACCTCCATCGTGCTGGGCTCGGAGATCGTCACCTCGTCTGCGCCGTCGATCTCCTCGAGGCGGACGTTGACCCGCTCCTCGCGGGCGGTCGGCAGGTTCTTGCCGACGTAGTCGGGGCGGATCGGCAGCTCCCTGTGGCCGCGGTCGCAGAGGACCGCCAGCTGCACCCGCTGCGGGCGGCCATAGTCGAAGAGCGCCTCGATCGCGGCGCGGACGGTGCGGCCGGTGTAGAGGACGTCGTCGACGAGGATCACGGTGCGGCCGGAGAGGTCGAAGTCGATGTGGGAGGCGTGGACGACCGGCTGCGAGCCGGGAGCCTTGGCACCGACGTCGTCGCGGTAGAAGGAGATGTCGAGGTCGCCGATCGGCAGGTCGGAGCCGGTCAGCTCGCCGAGGAAGACGTGGAGGCGGCGGGCCAGGACGGCGCCGCGAGTGTGGATGCCGACGACCGCCAGGCGCTCGGACTCGGGGTTCTTCTCGGCGATCTCATGGGCGATGCGCCGCAGCGTTCGCCTCAGATCGTCGTGCTCCAGCACGACCTTCTCGTTCACTTCGGTGGCTTCCTTCCTGGCCTCACGGGACCGGGTTAAAGGACGGCCTCAATGTAGCAGCGCTTGCGGCGGGTGAGGGCATGCCTCTCCGGACACCACTCGCCAATGGCTCGTGGTTGAGTGTCCTGAGAGGCACACCCCCACCCGCCGTCGTCGGCAGCAATGCTCGGCTTCAGCTTGGGCTTGCGTCGGGCCGTTCCGTGGCTCCCTTTGGAATCAGCCTTGGCTCACCGCGCTCGGGGAACGGGAGTTCGATCTGGTCGAAGTCTTTGGGGGCGACGGTTGGCTCGAAGAGCTCTTTGGCCTCCTCGATGACTTTGCCGACGTGGTAGCGGGAGGAGATGTGGACGAGGGCGAGCATCTTCACGTGCGCCTCGGCGGCGACGGCGGCGGCCTGGCCGATCGTCGAGTGTCCGGTCTCGGCGGCCCGCTGCACCTCCTCCTCGGCGAAGGAGGCGTCATGGATCAGCAGATCGGCGTCGGCGGCGGCGGAAACGGTGGCCGGGCTCGGCGCGGTGTCGCCGGTGATGACGATCGTGCGGCCGGGACGGCTCGGGCCCATGACTTGGTCGGGAGTGACCGCGCCCGCTTTGCCCTCGACGGCTTCCCCCCGCTGGAGGGCTGCGTAGGCGGGACCTTCGGGCACGCCTGCGGCAGCCGCAGCCTCGGGATCGAACCGCCCCGGACGCTCAGCCTCGACCAGGGCGTAGCCGTTGGCGCGGGCGCTGCGGTGCGAGGCTTCGAAAGGGCAGATCTCGTAACCGTCGTGCTTGACCGCGTCGCCCGGCTTCAACTCGATCAGGTCGAGCGTGAACCCGAGCCGCCCGATCAGCGGCGAGAAGACCTGGAAGAGCTCCGTCAGCCCCTGCGGCCCATAGATCTTCAGCGGCACCTGCCGATCGGTGAGGTCGTAGGTCTTCAAGAGCCCCGGGATCCCCAGCACGTGGTCCGCGTGAAAGTGGGTCAGGTAGATCTCGTCCGCCTGTACCAGCCCCAGCGACCGCTGCATCTGCCGCTGCGTCCCTTCCCCGCAGTCGAAGAGCAACCGCTCCCCCCCACGGCTGACCAACACAGCCGCAGTAGAGCGCCGCGCCGAGGGCACCGACCCCCCGGTCCCAAGAAAAGTCACCGCCAGATCCATTGCGCGGCGAGCCTACGCAAAGTTGAGGCAGAACAGCGCGAGTGGCGAGTTATTCGTCCTATAGCCGGATTAACTCGCCACTCGTGACTCACGCACAGGCGGCTAAGCTGCGGACACGCGCCCGTAGCTCAGCTGGATAGAGCGCTTCCCTCCGGAGGAAGAGGCCACAGGTTCGAATCCTGTCGGGCGCGTCTCCCTCATGTCGACTTTCTCTCTCTATGCGAGAGAAAAGCGACACGCCTCAGTTTTCGGCGGCCTTGAACCTTGCGACCCACTCGTCGCGGTTGAATTCGGCGGGGTCGGTTTCGGCGAGGAAACGCTCCAGGGCGGCGATGAAGTGGCCGGGACGCTCGAGCATGGGGACGTGGCCGGTGTTCTCGAAGATCTCTAGGCGGCTGGTGGGGAGCTGGGCGTGGGCTTCGCGGCCGTGCTCGACCGGGATGATCGGGTCGTTTTCGCCCCAGATGATCAGTAGGGGGAGCGTTTCCGCCAGGTAGAGGCGGTCGAGGGCGGCGATTCGCTGCCCCTCCATGTCGACGACCGAGCGCAGGGTTGCGAGGAAGGCCTTGCGACGCTCGGGGTCCGAAAGGGTGGCGTAGCCGCGGGTGACCTCGGCGAGATCGGCATTCGGGCGCAGGCCGACGGCGCCGATGCCGCGGCCGATCACTCCGCCGACCGTCTTCCCCACCCCCGCCGTGGCGGAGATGAAGAGATCGGCGCCCGGGAGCGCCGCCGCCCGCAGGATCGGGCTGACGTCGGGGCCGAGGCCGCCGCTGGAGACGAGGACGAGCCGCTCGACCATCTCCGGGAACTGGTAGGTGAACTGCATCGCGACGCCGCCGCCGAGCGAGTGGCCGACGAGGGTGGCGCGCTCGTGGCCGAGCGAGAGCATCAGGTCGCGCAGGGCGCTGGCCAGGCCCCCTAGCGAGTAGTCGCCGCCGCCCGGGGCCGAGGCGCCGTGGCCGGGGAAGTCGGGGGCGATCACGGTGTGGTCGATCGCCAGCGGCTCGATCACCGATTCCCAGTTGGCGCAGGTCCCCGCCATCCCGTGGATCAGCAGCAGAAGCGGCCCGGAGCCGGCTTCGACGAAGTTCATCGGCCGGCCGTGGACCTCGACGGCCCGCGGCTTCGGCTTTGCCCTGCTCAGGCGCTTGGCTTTGGTGGCCACGTCAGGTCCTTACCCTCGAATCGTGCATAGGTATCGCCGGGGGCGAATCCGCCCACCGATTTCAATACTGTCGCGGCGTGCGCCTGCCGCCCCGATCTGCCAACCCGGAAGACGATAGGCCCCCTCGCGGCGCCCTGATCGTCGTCGCGGTCGGGCTCGTCGCCTGCGTCGTCGCCGCGCTTGCCACCGTCGGCAAGGGCGAGGGCGAATCGGCCCACCTGGAATGGGTGAAGTCCGGCGTCGCCGCCGACTCGGGGACCACGCCGGTGCCCGGCGGCAAGGGCGAGATGCAGCTGGTCGACACCCACATCCGCGCCACCGGCACCAACGTCAGCGGCTACTCGATCTTCACCGCGGGCTCGACCCTGAAGGTCTCGGCCGGCGCTCCGATCGGCGGCTCGCAGATCGTCTGCAGCGTCAAAGCCGGCAAGGGGACCGAAATCGCCCAGAGCGCGGGCGGGTTGCGCGGGACCTACCCGCGCTCCTCCGAAGAAGGCATCTTCAACCAGGAAGTGCCGGAAACGGTGCTGATGGACTTCAGCTCCCACAGCAGTGAACTGGCAACCCTGGAAGTGCTCGACCGGCCGGCCCGCTTCACCAGCGAAAAAGGGGTGAAGCTGGAATGGCCCGAATACGAGGTCGGAACCGAGCACCTCGACTACCTGATCGCGGGCAAACCACAGAAGGACCTCGAACTCCCCTTCTTCACGATCTGGAGGACGACGAAGGTCCCGGCCGCCGCGATCGCCTGCACCCTGCAGAGCAAGGCCGGCAAGGCAACGGTGAGGACGCAGGTCGCCCTGAAGTCGCGGACGCCGCCGATCAACGAAGAGGCCGAAGCCGAAAAGGCCGAAGAAAAAGAAGAACAGGAAGCCGAAGAAGAAGACGAAGAAAGCTAAGCGCTAGCGGTGAGCGTGGCGCTTGCCGCTGGTTTTCCGCGGCTTGATCGTCAGCTTCTGCGTCTTCGACTTCTTCCCGCCGCCCACTGCCGTCGCGATCACGCGGAGGCTGGCGTGGAGGGGCCCCTTCTTCAGCAGGGCGAGCGCTTTCGGCTTCAGCTTCACCTTCAGCACCCGCTTCGAGTTGGCGGGGACGGTGATCTTGGCGTGGCCGAGCAGGATCGCCTTCTTCTTTCCTTTCGGCTTCTTCAGCGACGCCCGCGCTTTGCCGCCGCTCTTGCCGCCCGGCAGGGTCACGGTCAGATCGACCGCGGAAGTCGGCGGGTTGGTGGCGGTGCCGAGGGTGATGAAGCCCTTCTTGTTAGGCCGGACGACCTTCTTCAGCCCCTTGATACCGGCGAGCCCGTTGGCCGCTGCCGCCGGGGTCGCCGGAGCAGGGGCGGGACGAACCTTTTGGTTGAGCAGAACCTGAACCTGACCGCCGACGATCGCGACGACGTCTGGGGTGCTGTTCCCGTCTAGGTCCGCAACGCGGACGGGGGCTTCGCTGAAGGATTCGCCCTTGTAGAGGGGGATCATCTGCGGCGGGCCCAGCTGGCCGGCGCCATTGCCGCTCTGGACGAAGACTGAGCCGACCGCACCGTCGGCGGGGTTGTAGGACCAGCTGGTGCCGACCAGGTCGTTGTTGCCATCGAGGTCAAAGTCGCCGAGCGCGATGTTGGTCACTCCGGGGGCGGATGCGAACTTGGCCCCTACCTGGTCCGGCACCCCGCTGGCGATGTCGCCATGGAGCACGTCGACGACGCCGGACGCCGGGGAGTCCTGAAAGCCACAGCCGCAGGTGCCCGCTGCCGAGATCAGGTCGGGCCCGTCGCTGCCGAGATCCCCGACCGCGAGCGAGTAGAAGTTCCCGCCGGTGGACGGCGGCGGCGTGGCGATTTCGCGGGTGCTCGCGTGCCAGTTCGGTTCAGGTCCCCAGTCGAGGATGCCTTTCGCACCGCCGGTGGTGAAGAGGTATGCGTCGGCGATCCTGCCTGCGAGGAAGGTGATGCCGGGTTCGGGATCGTCTTGCGTCAGGCAGGTCGGCGTTTCCCAGTCGTAGGTGAAGCAGAGCCGGCGCCGGAACTGCGTTTCGAAATGTTCGAAGGTCTGGTACTCGTTGGAATAGGCGGGCAGGGGCGGCAACCCCGGGCCCCGCTCGTTGGTCAGCGCCATGTTCTGCGGCCCGTCGGCATTGGCGAAGCCGAAGCCCAACCCGGTGACGATCCTGGCTTCGCTGAAGCCTCCGTTGCCGTCCCCCGTCAACCGACCGAGGTACTTTTCTTCGCCCCCGAGGTACCGGCCGCAGACGATCGCCGCATCGAGGTGACCATCAAGCGAGTAGCTGGTGTTCGATGCGCCAAGGTCGGCCAGCTCGACCTGGAGGACGTCGCAGGGAGCCGGGTAGAGATGCGGGGCGCCGAAGTGGCCGCTCCCGTCATTGAGCTGGACGGCGATCCCGCCCTGCGCGTAGGAGCTGACGATGTCGGGGCCGTTGTGGCCGTCGAGGTCGCCGACCGCGACGTCGCGGATCGAGGTGCCGGCCGGCGCGAGCGCGCTGGTCTGGAAGGAGACGTCGGCGCCGGCGCCCGGCGCCGCCTCCAAGGACACGCCGAGAACGATGAAGGCGAGGACGAGACGCTTCATCCCGGCAGCGTATAAACATGCCGGTACTCCATGCCACGAGGGGTCGCTGGCTAGCCGACGTCGAGCTGCTCCTGCGGCGCGACCAGCAACTCCGGGCCTTCCGCCATCCCTTTGCCGACCTTGTTCAGCGCCGGGTTCGCCGGCGCCCCTTCCATCCGCCGCGGGTCGAGCGGCGCGCACATCGCCACCGCGTCCTCGGCGCTCAGGTCCGGCCGCAGCCAGGCCGCCTCGGCCTCGGCGCTCGGCAGGATCGCCGGCATCCGGTTGTGGACCGGCTTGACGACGTCGTTAGGGGTGGTGGTGACGAGCGTGCAGGTGTAGAGGTAGCCGTCGTCGTAGCCGCGCTCCTCCGGGTCGTCCCATTTCTTGCGGGTGCAGAGGCCGGCGAAGGCGAACGGCTCGCCGCCGTCGACGGTGAAGCGCCAGGGCTGGCGCGGCTGCTTCGGGTCCTCGGCCTTCATCCACTCGTAGAAGCCGTCGGCGACGATCAGGCAGCGGTGGCGGAACTTGTCGACCAGCGGCCCGTATGCCTTGCTTTTCAGCAGGTTCTCCTGTTTCGCGTTGATCATCCGGTAGCCGACTTTGAGGTCCTTCGCCCAGACCGGAACCAGGCCCCAGCGCATCAGCTGCGCCTCGCGCTCACCTCGCGCCGCCTCCTCCTCGTCGGGCGAGGAGCGGACGACGAGGATCTCCTGCGTCGGCGCGACGTTGAAGCGGCCGAGGCCGGGAGGCGCTTTCTCCTTGGCGCCCTCCTTGACCTCTCCCCCGTCCTTGACGCTCTCTTTCGCCGGCGCGCCGCCCCGTTCCAGCGCCTTCTCGAGTTCGACCTGGAAGCGGTCGGCGAGTTTCTTCGTGTCCTTGGTGGTGACCGTGAAGCGCCCGCACATGGGGCCAGACTAGCCGGGTCGCCCCTCAGTCCGGGGCGACCAGATCCACGGTCGGGAAATAGGTGCGGTAGCGACCTGAATCTCGAGTCAACAACCGTAGGCCTGCAACCGCAGCGTGTGCGCCGATGAAAAAGTCGGGCAGCGGCGATCGCCGCTGCCCACCGCGGCGGCGATATTCGACGAATGCCTTCCCGGCGAGAAACGCAGCCACCCAAGGGATCGCCTCACGCATGAAAGTCTCCTCGGGCAGCTCGTGATCGAGGAGCTCCTTCCTCGAATAGCGCTGAGATACCTCGGCATAGATAACGGCGTTGATCACAAGCGGCCCCTCAGAGCCCGCCTCCACCAACGCCTGTCTCGACCAATTCACCCACTCTCGATCCTGCGATAGGACGTCAATCAAGACGTTGGAGTCAACGAGAGTCGCCATCACCCTCTTCTAAGGTCCCGGTGCCCCAATCCTCTCCCCGGGTCATGCGCATGATTTCCTCGGTGGTTAGGTGGATATCGCCCCCGCTTGCCTGCCGGAGGTGCTCGACGATCTCCTGCCCACGGTTGCGCCCGCCCTTTACCTTCTGAACCTTGACTTCTCGGCCCTCGGCCACGAACTCCACCTCGGTGCCGGGGAGCATCCCGAACTTGTCCCGAATCTCTTTTGGGATGGTGACTTGCCCTTTGCTGGTGATCCTCACGAAGTAAGAATATTACAGGTATTACTCTTACTTCGCTCAGGCGACCGCCGGCCGCAGCTCGGCGTGGTCCCGATACCAGTCGAGGGTGCGGATCAGGCCGTCTCGTAGCTCCACCTCGGGGCGCCAGCCGGTCATCTCCCGCAGCTTGGTCGAGTCGACGTACTGGCGGTCGATCTCCCCGGCGGGGTTTCCCGTGCCGAGGAAATCGGGTTGCAGGTCGGTGCCGGAGACGTCGACGATCGTCTGCAGGACCTCGGCGACCGCGTAGGGCCGCTCGCCGCCGGCGTTGAAGGCCTCCCCCGCTCCCGGCCCGCCCGCGCCGACCGCATGCTCGACCGCCAGGTAGGCGGCGACGGCGTCTGAGACGTAGAGGAAGTCCCGTTCGGGGCTGCCGTCGGAGCGGATCTGCGGGCGGCGGCCGTCGAGGACGGCGGCGATCGCCTCGGGGATCAGGCGCGAGAAGTTGGGGTCGCCGCCGCCGTAGATGTTGGCGAAGCGGGTCACCGCCACCGGCAATCCGTAAGACGGCCGGTAGCTGAGGGCGATCGCGTCGGCCGCGGCCTTGCTCGCCTCGTACGGCGAGGCCGGCTGCAGGCGCATCGTCTCCCGGTAGGGCAGCTCGTCGCTGGGCCCGTAGGCCTTGTCGGAGGAGGCGACGATCACCGCCGGGACGTCGGCGCGACGGCAGGCCTCGAGCAGCGACCAGGTGCCGCGGACGTTGATCTCGAAGGTCTGGGTCGGATCGGCCATCGCCGGGCCGACCAGCGTCTGCGCGGCGAGGTGGAAGACGACGTCGAACTCGCCGGCGGCGATCGCCGCCTCGACCGCGGGCGCGTCGCGGAGGTCGACCTCGAGCAGCTCGATCTCGCAGTCGATCCCCTGCAGGGTCAGCCCCGAGCGCGGTGGCGGCGCCAGGTCGAGGACGCTGACCGCGTCGCCGCGTTCCAGCAGCGCCCGCGCCAGGTTGGAGGCGACGAAGCCGTGGCCGCCGGTGACCAGCGCCCGCTTCATGCCGCGTCCACCGGCGCCGCGTCCCAGATCCGCCAGGCTGCGCGGCCGGCGGTCCAGAGGTCGTTGAGCTCGACGGCGTCCTTGTAGGTGTCCATGCAGTCCCAGAACGACTCGTGGCGGTAGGCGCGCAGCTGCCCGTCGGCGGCCAGCCGCGAGAGCGGCTCGCGCTCCAGCACGCTCTCGGCGCCGAGGT